>JBAXXD010000006.1:0-74679 GCA_037128135.1 Verrucomicrobiia bacterium | reverse complement strand
AACATGTATTCCGCCCACTGCATCGAGGGGGATGTCAAAAACGTCCACACCGTCCGTACCGGGATAGAATACATGATCTCGCTCGCGGGCTGGTACGCGCCAACGAGCAAAAAATCGCCCGTCGGTTTTTTTCAGATCGGCGGGGGCATCGCCGGAGACTTTCCGATCTGCGTTGTGCCGATGCTGCACCAGGATCTCCGGCAGGATGATGTCCCGCTCTGGGGGTATTTCTGCCAGATCAGCGACTCGACGACCAGCTACGGAAGCTACTCGGGCGCCGTGCCGAACGAAAAAATCACATGGGGGAAACTCGGCGAGAAGACCCCGAAATTTGTGATCGAGTCGGATGCCACGATCGTGGCACCGCTGATCTTCGCCAAAGTTCTCGGCTGGTAATCCCCCGATGCACGCCAGCGACATCCTGAACGGGCCCGCAAGGCGCGGAGGAAACCGATAGCACGCCATGCACATCAGCGACATCCTGGAAGCGGGATCCCAGACATTCTCGTTCGAGTTCTTTCCGCCGAAAACCCCGCAGGCGCTCGGGCAGCTTTTTGAAAACATCCGGCAACTCGAGCCGCTGAAACCCGCATTTGTCAGCGTCACCTACGGCGCCGGGGGTTCGACCCGCGAGATGACCCACGAGCTGGTCGTCCGGATCAAGACGACGACATCGCTTGACCCGATCCCGCACCTCACATGCGTCGGCCACACCGGGCCCGAGATCTCCGCGATTCTCGATCGCTATGCCGCCGCCGGGGTCAGCAACATCCTCGCCCTCCGCGGCGACCCGCCGCGCGACCGGCCGGATTACGACCATGCGAAGGATGTCTTTCCGCAGGCCGCCGACCTCGTGAGGTTCATCAAAGATTTCCGCGGGCACCCGGAGCCACGCGGGTTCGGGATCGGGGTCGCGGGATTTCCCGAAGGCCACCCCGCCACGCCGAACCGGCTCGTGGAAATGGACCACCTCAAGGCCAAGGTGGACGCCGGCGCGGACTACCTCTGCACGCAGTTGTTTTTCGACAATCACGATTTCTACGATTTCCGCGACCGGTGCCAGCTGGCGGGAATCCGGATTCCCGTGATCGCCGGCATCATGCCGGTGACGAGTCTCTCCTCGATGAAACGCATGGCCGAGCTCGCCGGCGGGGCGCGGTTCCCCGCGCGGCTTCTCAAAGCCCTCCACCGCGGCGGAGAATCCCCCGAGGCGATCCGGCAGATCGGGCTCCACTATGCCACCGAGCAATGCGCCGACCTCCTCGACCAGGGCGTCGCCGGAATCCATTTCTACACGCTCAACCAATCCACTGCGACCCGCGAAATCTGCCAGCGCCTCGGCCGCGCGGAACGCGAGTAGCGGCCAGCCCGAAGGGGTCGCGCCTATAATCTAAATAGGGCAAAGCCATTGCCGTGAGCGGCGGTGGGGAGCCGGGTTCGATCAGCCTGGGAGCAGGCCTTTGAGAAACGGAGCGGTGCGGCTGGCTTGGGATTTTGCGATGTGTTCGGGGGTGCCCGCAGCGACGATTTTTCCGCCTTTCGCGCCGGCCTCGGGTCCGATGTCGATGACATGGTCGGCTTCGGCGATGATGTCGAGGTGGTGTTCGATGACGACGACCGTGCCGCCCTCGTCCACGAGGCGGTGGAGGACGCCGATGAGCTGGGCGACGTCGTGCGCGTGGAGGCCGATCGTCGGCTCCTCGAGGACGTAGAGGGTGGATTTCCCGCGGCGGGTCGTGCGGATCTCCTCGGCGCGCGAGGTCGGGCGGCGGGCGAGCTGGGTGACGAGTTTGAGCCGCTGGGCCTCGCCGCCGCTGAGCGTCGGGCTCGGCTGCCCGAGCTGGAGGTAGCCGAGGCCAGTCTCGACAAGGAGCGCAAGCGGACGCTTGATCTTCGGATGCGCGGAAAAAAATTCCGATGCCTGTTCGATCGTCATGTCCATGACATCGCCGATCGATTTCCCGTTGTATTCGACCTCGAGCGTGGCCGGGTTGAACCGCCGTCCGAGGCAGTCCTGGCAGGGCATGTAGCTTGGGGGCAGGAAATTCATTTCGAGTTTGATCACGCCCTGTCCGAGGCAGGCCTCGCAGCGTCCGCCCTCGTTGTTGAACGAGAACCGGCTGTTCGTGTAGCCGCGCATGCGGGCAGCGGGGAGGGTGGCGAAGAGCGCGCGGATGTTGTCGAGCACCTTCACATAAGTCGCGGGCGTCGAGCGCGAGGTTTTTCCGATCGGCGACTGGTCCACCTCGAGGACGGCACCGAGAGGCTGGAAGCCGTCGATGCCGGCGCAGTGGTCGAAGCCGGATTTTTTTCGTGCGAGCGCCGCGCGGACGGCGGGGACGACGACCCCGCGCAGGAGCGTGCTCTTTCCGGAGCCGGAGACTCCGGTGATCGCGGTGAGGCGGTTGACCGGGATCCGCACGTCGAGGTTGCGGACGTTGTGGAGGTTTGCCTTGTGGACGGTGATCCACTCCTCCGCCATCGGGCGGCGGGAGCCGCGCGAGGGGTGCTTCATCGGCGAGCGGAGCGACTGCCCGGTGAGCGAGTCCGGCGACTTCATGATTTCGTCGAGCGTGCCGGAGGCGACGATTTCGCCGCCGCGGCTTCCCGCGCCCGGACCGAGGTCGAGGATCCGGTCGGCCCGCCGCATCGTCTCCTCGTCGTGCTCGACCACGACCAGCGAGTTGCCTTTTTTTACCAGGGCCTCGAGCGCGTCGAGGAGCTGGGCGTTGTCGCGCGGGTGGAGGCCGATCGTCGGCTCGTCGAGGACGTAGAGGACGCCACGGAGGTTCGAGCCGAGCTGCGCCGCGAGCCGGATCCGCTGGGCTTCGCCTCCGCTGAGCGTCTTCGCGCCGCGGTTGAGCGACAGGTAGTCGAGCCCGACGGTGGCGAGAAATTTCAGGCGCTGGGCGATTTCGGCGACGACCTCTTTGGCGACACCGGCGCGAGGGCCGCTGAACTTGAGGGCGTTCACGAGCGTGAGCGCCTCGGAGGCGGGGGCGCCTGTGACGTCGTTGATCGAACGGGCGTCGAGGAGGACGTGCGATGCGGTTTCATTCAGCCGGGAACCTTTGCAGACCGGGCATGGGCGCGGTTCGGAGTCCTCGAGGCCCTCATGCCGACGCTCCTCGTCGAGCTCGGCTTCGAGCTGGGAGTCGAATTCTTTTGTTCCGGCGCCGAGCTCGCTCCAGACCTCTCCAAACCCGCGGCAGTGCATGCACCAGCCGTGCGGTGAGTTGAAAGAAAACAGGCGGGGATCGAGCGGCTCGAACGCGCGGCTGCACGACGGGCAGTTCATCTCGGTGCTCAGGACGGCCGATTTCCCCTTGGCGTCCACGACCCGCGCGGTGCCGCGGCCGAGCGCGAGCGCGCGTCGCACGAGGTCATCGGCGGTTTTCGCATCCGGCTTGTCCAGGACGCCCACGAGCGCGTCAATCGTATGTTCCTTGAACCGCTCGAGCTTTTCAAAACCTTCGACTGCGGTGAGTTTGCCATCCACCAGAAGCGTCTCGACTCCCTGGCGGGCTGCGGCGCGCGCGACGTCGGTGTGGAAGCCTTTCCGGCCCTTGATGAGGTTGGCGAAAATGGTGACCTTCCCGCGCGAGGCGGTCTTGCGGACTTCCTCGGCGATCGCGGTCGGCGTGCGGGACTCGACCGGCACGCGGCAGTCCGGGCAATGCTGCGTGCCCAGCTTCGCGAAGAGGAGGCGCAGAAAATGGTAGATTTCCGTGACCGTCGCGACGGTGGATTTTCCTCCGCCGCGCGTGACCCGCTGCTCGATCGCAACGCTCGGCGGCAGGCCCTCGATCGAATCCACGTCCGGCTTTTCCATCTGCTCGACGAACTGCCTGGCATAAGGTGACATGCTGTCGAGGAACCTCCTCTGGCCTTCGGCGAAGAGGATGTCGAACGCGAGCGTCGACTTCCCCGACCCGCTGAGCCCGGTGACAACAACCATCCCGTCGCGAGGGATGTCCACCGAAATATTTTTCAGGTTGTGTTCGCGGGCGCCGCGGATCGCGATGTTCCCGGCGGCCATGGGAGCGGGCGAGGGGCGGACGGGGGTGTCGGCGAGGCGGATCCCGCGGCCCTCGAGAATCGAGGCGAGGAACCGTCCGGTGTGCGATTCCGGGCACGCGGCAACCTTCTCGGGGGTGCCGGCGGCCACGACTTTTCCTCCGGCATCTCCGCCCTCGGGCCCGAGATCCACGATCCAATCCGCGCACTTGACGACCTCGAGGTTGTGCTCGATGACGACGACGCTGTTCCCCTCGGCGACCAGGCGGTGGAAGACTTTGAGAAGGAGCGCCACGTCGTCGAAGTGAAGCCCGGTCGTGGGCTCGTCGAAAATCAGGAGCGCCCCGTCCTCGCGTTTCTGCGCAAGGTGGCGGACGAGCTTGAGCCGCTGGGATTCGCCGCCGCTCAGCGCGTTGACCGGCTGCCCGAGCCGCAGGTAATCGAGCCCGACCTCGGCCAGAAGGCGGAGCGGACGCGTGATCGCGCCGCGCGCGTCGAGTGGCGCAAAAAATTCCACCGCCTGGCCGGCGGTCATTTCGAGCACGTCGTGGATGGATTTCCCCTTCACCTGGATCGCGAGGGCCGGGGCGCGGAAGCGTTTGCCCTCGCACTCCGGGCAGCGGAGGTAGAGGTCGCTGAGGAACTGCATCTCGACCTTTTCAAACCCCAGCCCGCCGCACCGCTCGCAGCGCCCCTGGCCGGAGTTGAAGGAAAACGTGCCCGGGGAAAATCCCGCCGCCAGCGCCTCTTTGGTCGTTCCGAAAATTTCGCGGATCCCGTCGTAGGCGCCGAGATAAACCGCCGGGGTCGAGCGCGGGCTGCGCGCGAGGGGCGACTGGTCCACCATGACGACCTCGCCGATCTCCTCGTCGCCCCGGATGGATTTGACGAACCCGGCCGCCTCGTGCTCGCCCGGCTCGTCGCCCGCCAGGTGACGGTGGAGGACGTCGCGCACGAGCGACGTCTTTCCGGAGCCCGAAACTCCGGTGACCGCGCAGAGCACGCCCGTCGGGATTTTCACATCGAGGTTCTGCAGGTTGTGATGCCGGACCCCTCGGAGCTCGATGAACCGCTTCGGCTTCCGGCGTTTTTTGGGAATCGCGATCGACCGCCGCCCCTCGAGATAATCGGCCGTCAGCGAATCGGTCGCCGCAAAATTTTCCGATGGGCCCGAGTAGAGGAGCCTGCCGCCGTCCGCGCCGCGTCCCGGCCCGATATCCACGATGTGGTCCGCCGTGCGGATGACCGCCTCCTCGTGTTCGACGACGAGCAGGGTGTTTCCCTTGTCGCGAAGTCCGCGGAGGATCTGAAGGAGTCGGCCGATATCCCGCGGGTGGAGGCCGACGCTCGGCTCGTCGAGGACGAAGAGCGTGTTGACAAGCGAAGCCCCGAGGCAGGTGGTGAGGTTCACGCGCTGGAGCTCGCCGCCCGAAAGCGAGCGCGTCGGACGGTCCAGCGTGAGATATCCCAGCCCGACCTCCAGCAGGTAGCGAAGACGGGAGGTGATCTGCTCGTGCACCAGCCGCGCGCTCGAGTCGTTCTTCGAAATTTTGATCCCGACGAGAATTTCCAGGAGACCTGAGACCGGGCGTCGGGCGAGGTCGGCAATCGTGAGGCCGGCGACCCGGTAGTTCAGGGTCTCCGGCTGAAACCTTCCACCGCTGCAGGCCGGGCACGGCTGGTAGCTCCTGTAGCGGCTGAGCAGAACCCGGACGTGCATTTTGTAAGTCTTGGATTCCAGCCAGTCGAAGTAGCCCTTGACCCCATACCACCGGCCGCTATCCCACGCCTCCTGACCCTCGCCGTTGATCACCCAGTCCTGGTCGGCTTTCGGCAGCGCCTCGAACGGCCGGCGCACGTCCACGTCTTGACGCAGAGCGTGGCGCATCAGCTCGTCCTGACACTCCTGCGACTGCCCGCTCTGAAACGGCCTGACGACGCCCTCGGCAATCGAGAGCGAGAGGTCGGGCATGACCCGGTGGTAATCGATCCCGATGATTCTCCCGAACCCGCGGCACTCCGGGCAGGCGCCGAGCGGGTTGTTGAAACTGAAGAGCCCGGGAGAAGGCGGGCGGATGTCCGCATCGCAATGCGCGCAGTGCCAGCCGGAAGAAAACGGATGCCCCTCGCCCGACTCCGTGTCAATAACCGTCAGCTTGTCCCCGCCGAGACGCAGCGCGTTTTCCACCGCTTCCGCAAGCCGCGCGCGCTGCCCCGGCGTGACCTCAATGCGATCCTGAACAACGGGAACCCGCGCGGGCAGCCGCCCGGCCGGTGCCGCCTCGTCGGTCCGCAGGATTTTTCCGCCCAGCCAGACCCGCAGGTAGCCCTGTTGCTGGAGGAACGCGAAAAAATCCGCCGGCTTCGTTCCGGCGGGAACCGGCACTCCGAACGTGACGAGCGTCGTCCTGCCGCGGAACTGCGCGGCGAGCGCCTTCACGATCGAGGCCGTGGACTCCGGCCGCACCTCGCGTTGGCAGGCCGGACAAAACCCATCCGCCACGCGCGGGAAAAGCAGTTTCAGGTAGTCGTTGATCTCGGTGATCGTGCCCACCGTCGAGCGGGTCGTGCGCACGTGGTTCGCCTGCTCGATCGCGATCGCCGGCGGGATCCCCTCGATCGAATCCGCCAGCGGCTTGTCCATCCGGTCGAGGAACTGCCGGGTATACGGGCTGAACGTTTCGACATACCTCCGCTGGCCCTCGGCATAGACGGTATCAAACGCCAGGCTCGACTTGCCGCTCCCGCTCGGCCCGGTGACGACGATCAGCCGCCCGAGCGGCAGGTCGAGATCCATGCCGCGCAGGTTGTTCTGGCGCGCGCCGCGAATCCGTATGGCTTCCCTCTGCGGGGATACGTGCGGTTTCAGGACTTCGTTTTCTTTAGTGCGGCGGCGCTGAGCTCGTTCGTGCGGAGCAGCACGCGCTGGCGCATGATTTTTCCCGACTTGAACTTCACCGTCGCGCGCGCCGGGATGACGACATCCTTCTCCGGCTTGTGCGGGTTGCGTCCGACGCGGGATTTCGTGAGGCGCACCTCGAAGACGCCGAAGTTGCGGAGCTCGACGTCCCGGCCCGAGGCCAGCGCGCCGGTAATGAGATCCAGCGTCTGCTGAATGACGGAAAAGACTTCCTGCTGGGTGATGCCGGTTTCCTTGCTGATCTGCATCACAAGATTGCGTTTGGTGAGATTGGACATGGTGTTGAAGAGTTTTAATAAGCAAGTTTTTCTCCCGACCGCAACCCTGTTTATGCGGAATGTTTGAAGTTGAATCCCGTCGGGCGATGGCGTTTCCTGATTTTCCATGACGACCCTGCGTGCCCGCATGCTCTACCCCGTGGCATCGCCCCCCCTCGAGGACGGGATGGTCTGCGTCGGCGACGGGGCGATCCGTTCGTGGGGGCGCTGGGACGGGAGGAAGGCGGAGGATTTGGGGGACGTCGTGCTGATGCCGGGGCTGATCAACGCGCACTGCCATCTGGACTACTCTGTGATGCGGGGGGCGATCCTGCCGAACGCGAGCTTCTCGCAGTGGATCCGGCGGCTCAATGATCTGAAGCGGACGCTGAGCGACGACGATTACCTCGCATCGATCGCGGCGGGGTTTCGGGCGCTTCTGGCGAGCGGGACAACCTCGGTCTTCAACATCGAATCGTTCCCGGAACTGATGCCGCGGATTCCGCGGTCGCCGCTCCGAACCTGGTGGTTTTACGAGATGATGGACGTGCGGAACCGGATCCACACGGAGGAGGCCGTGGCCGAGGCGGTCCGCTTCTTCGAGGCGAGAAAAGAAGGGTTCGGGCTCTCTCCGCACGCTCCCTACACCGCCTCGCAGCCGCTTTACCGCATGGCGCGCGCCTGCGGAGAAAAATACGGGATTCCGGTCATGACCCATCTGGCCGAGTCGGATGAGGAATTCGAGATGTTCCGCCATGCGCGCGGGCCGCTGCACGATTTCCTCAAGGACATGGGACGCGATATGTCCGATGCCGGCGGCCTGTCGCCCGTGGCGCGGCTCATCGGCGGGGACGCCCTGCCCGACGGCGCGCTGCTGACCCATATGAACACGCTCGCCGAGGGCGATTGGGAGCACCTGCACGGTCGAAATTTTTCGATCATCCACTGCCCGGGCTGCCACGAATACTTCGGGCGCGACCCGTTCCCGATCGGAAGGTTCCTGCGGGAAGGGCACAACCTCTGCCTCGGAACCGACAGCCTCGCCAGCAATCGCGCGCTCAACCTCTTCGCGGAAATGCGCTGCCTCTCACGAAAAACGCCCGGCCTCACGCCGGAAGCACTGATCGAATTCGTGACGAGAAATCCCGCGCGGGCGATCGGCCTGCCGGGACGGCTGGGGGAAATTTCCTGCGGTGCCGCCGCCGACCTCATCGCCCTCCCTTATTCCGGCAGCCTGTCCGGTGCCGCCGAAGCCATCACAAACCACACCGGCCGCGTGGAATGGGTGATGGTGGGAGGAAAACTGGCTAAGTATTAAGGTTAAAGGTTTAAGTTCAGAATGGTGCGCTTAATACTTAAACCTTAACCCCTCCTCAAGAGTAGGAGACGAGGGCGACGACGGGCGCGTCGCCGAGGGCGGCGCGGCCGCCGAGGGCGGAGAGCTCGATCAAAAATGTCGCCGTGACGAGGCTGGCGCCGGCCTGCCGGATCAGCTTGATCGCGGCACCGGCGGTTCCCCCTGTGGCGAGGAGGTCGTCAATCAGCGCGACGCGCTCGCCTTTCCGGAACGCGTCGGTGTGGATTTCCACCTCCGAGCTGCCGTATTCGAGATCGTAAGATTCCGTGATCGTGTGGAAGGGGAGCTTTCCCTTTTTGCGGATCGGCACGAACCCGAGCCCGAGATCGTAGGCGACGGTGGCGCCGAAAAGAAACCCGCGCGCGTCGATCCCCGCGATTTTCTCCGCGCCGCTCGCGCGGCAGATCCGCGAGAATTCGCCGATCGCCTCGCGGAAAAGTGCAGGGTCGGCGAGAAGGGGGGTGATGTCACGAAACAGGATTCCGGGCTTCGGAAAGTCGGGGATGTCGCGGATGGCGGATTTCAGGCGTGCGGTGGTGTCCATAAATTCTTAGAGCGAGCCGGCTTTCGAGGTTTTTCTTCCCGCCTTTGCCCAGGCATCGTAGAGGCCCCATCCGTACTGCATGAGAGCGAACCCCTCGCCAAAGCGGTCCGGAGAGCGCAGCAGGACGGCGATGATCCGGCGCGGGGTGACGAAGACGTTTTCCCCTTCGCGGCGGGCTTCCGGCGAGCGGTCGGCCGAAAGGATCAGGCAGTCGCCGGCGCGTCGGGTGCGCCCGGTTTTCACGCCGTCGATCCCGTCGCGGCCGAGGAGTTCGTTCGTGTTTTTGAGGTCGAACGGCGTGTTCGCTCCGTTGCGGAGGATGTGCACCTGCCGGTCGGCCTGGGCGACGTAGAAGGGGAATCCGGAAACGTTGTAGGCGTAGCGGGTGAGGCGCGCCAGATCCTCCGCCGTCGAATACGGCTTGGCTCCTTTCTCCATGCTGTCGAACCCCGAGGGGTTCAGGAAAAGCGTGCGGGTCATGCCGAGCGAGCGGGCGAGCGCGTTCATGTGAGCGACAAAATTTCCTGCGGGATCGAGGCCCGAGGTGTTCGGAAGCCGTTCGCCCACGGCCTCGGCGAGTGCGGTGGCGGCGACATTGTCGGACGCGAGAAGCGCGCAGTAGATCAAATCGCGGAGGCTCAGCCGGTCGCCGGCCTGGAATCCGACCGGGTTCATCCCGCCCGCCGTGAGGGCGCGGGGGGAAATTTCGACGATGGCGGAGAGGTTGGAATTGTTGACCTGCGCCCAGTCGAGCGCGACGACCGCCGTGGCCACTTTGGTGAGGCTGGCCACCGGGAGCTTTTCATCCTGCTTTTGAGACTCGAGGACATGCCCGGTCTGGCAGTCCACGATGATGTAGCTTTCCGCCGCAAACGCCTGCGTCAGGGCCAGAGCCGCCAGAGCCGCAATCCTTGAAATGGTTCCCATGATTTTCCCGGAGATGTTTCGGGCATGAACGGGTGTCAATGCAAGATCAATCCGTTTCCGCATTTGGCTACAGGGCTCCTCGCAAAACTGTAGCGACGCCCGTGCCGGGCGTGCTCGCCAACGCGTCCGGCACAGACCTGACGCCCTTCGTCTTCCATGCGGCCATGTGTTTCGAGCTCTACCGCGACCAGGTCGGTTCGCTGACTTTTCCGAGGCCGCTCACAATCGGGACGCGGCGGCCCTTGAGCGTGTCGAGAAGGACGAGTGTCGGGCCGTCGCTGAAGATCAGGTGCCGGGAGTTCGCTCCCCAGACCGGATCCTCGCCAGCGGCGACGACCCGCACGGCACCGGAGGCCAGATCCAAAACCGCAATAGAAAACCCGCCCTGCCGGATCGTGAACGCGATTTTTTTTCCGTCGGGCGACCAGCACGGCTCGGTGCAGTAGCCGTATCCGGTGGAGATCAGGCGGCCGCTGCCGCCGCCCGATCCGATGCGAAAAAGCTGGGGTCCCCCGCGCTCGTCGGAAGAATAGACAATCTCGTTGCCGTCGGGCGACCACGAGGGCGAGGATTCCACCCCGCTCGTTCGCGTGAGGCGCCGCGCGCCGCCGCCGCCCGCGCTCACGACGTAAAGCTCGGGGTTGCCGTCTTTGCTGCCCGTGCAGGCAAGACGCCCGCCGTCCGGCGAGAACGCGGCGCCAGAATTCGTGCCGGGAAATTTGATGATCCGGTTCCGCGCGCCGGTGGCGAGGTCGATCAGGTAGATGTCCGCATACCCGCTCTGGTAGCCGGTGTAGGCGAGTTTCGACCCGTCGGGCGAGAGGGCCGGCGCGACGCTGATCGCGCCGTCGTTCGTCAGCTGCTTCGGGCTCCCGCCATCGTAGTCGGCCGTGTAGATTTCCTTTTTTCCCGTGCGCGAGGCGGCGAAGGCGATCTTCGATGAGGCGATCCCCTTGTTCCCGGTGATCGTCTCCACGATGTCATCCGAGAATTCGTGCGCTGCGGCGCGGGTGTTCGCGGAGTAGGTCTTGCGAAGGACGACTCCGCCGCTGCTGTCGGTGACCGTCCCCTGGAGGCTGCCGCCGCCGGCCGTCCCTCCGATCGTGAAGCTCGCGCGAGCGGCGGGCGAAAGGGCGAAGAGCCCGGAGAGGTCGAGATCGTTCGCGACGACCTTCGCTGCCGCCGCCCCCTCCGCGCCCCCGAACGGTTGCACAATGACGCTCGTCGCCTCGCTCTTCTTCACCGTGATCGTCGTTTCTTCGGCAAAAACGGAAATCGGGACAAACGCGAACAGGACAGATAGCAGGCGGAGAAATCTCATGCACCCTGCTTCGCAAACCCGGAGACATTTGACAAGCCAGGAACGGAAGGGAATGAAAAAGCGGATGTCTGAAATCACACGATTTTTTGCAAGTCTCCCCGGCGATATGTGACGAGAACCCAAATCAAAACCGGAATAACAAAGCTGGCCCCGAGTTGCTCGATGAACGTGTATTCAAGTGCCTCGGCAAAGTTTTTCTGCCATCCGATCAAGGTGACAAGGCCAACTTCCGTGGAACGATTGATGATCCAGAACGCCGTGATGAGCAGAATGTAGGCGTGAATGACCAAGAGGCCGAGAGCAAGAGCCCGAAGCTTGCGTTTCCACGTCAAAGGGGTCGCCAGGATGAGGGCAACAAGAAGGGCGGTCGGAGTCCATGCCAGTGAACGTGTGTCGGCTTGGAGGACTGTTGCCGGGTATCGTCCCTGCCGGTCGATTTTCCGCTCGTTTCCAATGCTGATGCTTGTGGAGAGATTGGGACGGAGCGGAGCATTGTTTTTCTCAAATTGCAGGATCATGTCGCCGGGGAAATGGGTAAAGGCGGCGTTACACAAAGCACGGTAATAGCTGGAGTAAAAATCGTTCCAGTTCGGCCACGGTGCGATCAGGAGACCATAGGTGAGCACGAACAGTCCCGCGAATTTCCAAAGGGCTTTGCTATCGAGGAGAAACTTCATCACGCTTTGCCCACCGCAACCAGATCGCCCAGAGGATGACTGCCGCAACAACGAATACAGCGGGCCAAATCTCCAGATGGGCTGTTTGAAAAAATGACGGCTGATATTTCCCGAGAAGATACAGGCTGACAATACGGACGAGATTGAGCGTCAGGAGGAAAGAAACACCGAGGACGATTCCCCATGCTTTTCTTCGCCAAGGCAGAGGGAAGGCCACGACTGCGGCAATGAAAAACCATGTGGGCTCGATGGCATCGCAGCCTCTTTTCACCGCAATGGCGAAGTCTCCCGAGCGAATCACCAAATCGTCCACCTGCGTTTGCTGTCCGGCCATATTGAGGAAGACATGGGAAACATTGGCATTGGCTTTGAGGTAAAGGTAAAGTGCCTCGTTCCACCACGGCAGGGACGAAATGACGTAAAAGACGGTCATCAGGGCACCAAAGCCAAGTCCGAAACGGATGATCGGCCACCGGAGGGAAAATTTTTCCTGCTGCGGAAGATTTCTGCGGGTTTTTGTTGTTTTGTCGGTCGTGCCCCGATTCTTTCTTGAACGCCTGGACATCGGTTAGAACGCCGGCCTTCTTCTGCCGCCCAAATTCATGGCTCCTACGACAAAGAGGAGAAGCGCCATCCACATCAACATCTGTGGCGTGGAAAGCGGGATGTCACCGGGGGTGCCCGTGCCACCGCCTCCCGATCCGGGAATGGCAAGGGATTGTTCGGGTGTTGTGAGGAAGTTTCCCGCAACGTCGTTGGCCTCGACTTGGTAGTAGAGGGTTTTGCCTGCATTGGCCGTCCAGTCGCCATTGATCTCGGCGCGCCAGACATCGGTGGAGACATTTGTCATTGTGGAATAGTCACTCCACGGACGGCTGGCGTTGTCGCTGATGCACCAGCGCAATCGCGGCGTCTGTCCGGCGGTGCCACTGAGGGCGTCCGTGACAGTTACCGTCACGGTGACAGGCAATGCCGTCTGGATCGGGTTCGGAGAGACAACCCAATTGCTGGCTACGGGCAGGGCAGTGTCCACCCAAAGGTCGAAGACAGCTTCCGGACTCCAAAATCCGTTGACATTTTTTGCCCGCACCTGTGCCGTGTGTTGACCATCGGCCACGTTGTTCCATGTCGCTGTGGGGGAGGTGGTCGTCACGGTTTGACCGGGTGCCGCATCCTGCGCGAAACTGTATCCGTCCACCGGCGTCGAACTTTCGGGCGCTCCCCAGGTGAAGGTGTGATTTTTGTTTTTCGTCCACATCCCATCATTGGCGTTGTTACTGACGAATCCTTGGGGGGCATCGAAGATACCGGCATCCGCCTCGGTGCTTCCGGTCAGACGGCCGAGATCGTCGATTTGGAAAGTCGTCGGTTGCGCTCCCGGAGCCGCAACGGTTTGCAGTTCGCCAAACCGGGTATAGGAATAATCGGTTGTGACGTTCACTGTGCCGCCGCCCTGTTGGGGCATCGCGTAGATTGCATGGGTGATGTCTCCGTTGGCCGGATTGTGTTCAAACGTGACGGTGCGATTCTGCACGTCGGTCATGGTCTTCAACCACTTGGTGATCGGATCGTAATGGTAAGTGGTCGTCCCGGCAGGTGTCGTGACGGTTTCGATGCGGTCGAGGTCGTCGAATGTGTAGGTGATGGGGCTGCTGAGGCGCGGGTCGGTAATCCTCCAGAGCCTTCCCAGGGCATCGTAATCAAAGTGGATGGTGACCGTGGTGGGATCGATCAAATCCGTGACCCGTCCGTAGGTATCCCTGCCAATCGTCCAGACCTTGTTGCGGGGATCGGTGATGGTATGCAGGTAGCCGTTTTGGTAGCCGTAACCTGTCTCAATCGGTGCCCCATTGAGATAGCGGCGGAGCTTGGTCAAATCATTCGTTGACGGATCGTAATCCGCATCAAGGAGCCGACCGGCTTCGTCCGTAACCCAATCCACACGGTTGGCCGCAGTAAATCCCATCCCAATCGGCAAGGCATCCGGGATGGCGGGGTCCGTGATGGTGGTCGGCTGGCCCTTCGCATTACGTCCGATGCTGATTGCCGGACGGTTCGGCGTTGGAAGTTGCACCGTATTGGGCAACAAGGAATCGCCCGTGTAGCCAAAGACCGTCGTGTTATTCAGTGGATCGGACACGCTCGTCGTCCGGCCCCCGCCATCGGCGGTCTTCTCGGACGGTCCGAAAGACGAGGCATCGTCTTGCACCTGGGTTGTCTTCGTGTCCCCACTCTGCCAGAACGAGAAATCAAAATTGTTGTTGCGACCATCCTTGCGCTCGTCGGACCGTCCTTTGATGTCCGGCGTGGTGGTCACGAGTTTCATATCATCGAACCGCTTCACATCGAGAAGCTGGTTCTGTGTGTTGTAGGTGTATCGGGCAATCGCGGCTCCACTGCGCTGGTGGGTGACGGTTTCCAACCTGCCCGTGGCATCATAGCCGTAATCCGTGCGCTCGCTTTGCGGTCCAATGACGTAGGAAAGAAGTCCCGCATTGTAATGAGGCGTCAGCGTGCGGCCCGCCGAATCCTCAATGGTCGTGATTTTCCCCGCGCTGTCGCGAAAATACCATTGGGCATAACTGTGGTTGTCCTGCGTGATTTCCAACCGTCCTTCCGGGTCGAAGACCAGCACCGAGCCATCCGGAAGATACGCGCTGTATCCAAGCACCCCATCGTCGTTTTGCACGAGAACGGTGCCGTCCTGTCTTTTTCCAGAGGTAAAGACCGGCAGTTCCTCCACCGATAGCCCGGCCAAGCTCACCTTGGGATTTCCTGAGGCGTCCTGATAGTAGTTCACGACAAACGATGAGTCGAAATCCAGTGTCGCTCCGGTCGCAAGATCCACGAGGCGAACCGCCCCGGATCGCAGCCGCGTGTCGCTGTTGTCGGCGCGTGGAATAAGTTGGTTGCCGAAATATTTCATCATGTTGTTCTCGTCGAACCATGACGGACGCTCGAATTCGAGCACATAGCGTCCAACACGCCAGCCGGGACCAATGACGGACTCCCCGACATAACCGCTCTGGTAATACCGGGTGAATGCCAGGGGCAACGCGCCGGGGCTTGCAAACGAAAGGTCGGTCTCCGCGAGATTCACGATCCCATCGCTCGGCGCGGATTCCACCGAGGCAGCGACCGCCTTCATGGTTCCTTCCGCCGTGCTGGCCGTCCACGCCTGTTCTTTGATGTCTTCTGTGGGATTCACCGGGGCGTTCGGGCGAGCCGTTGCCACTGCCGTCCCCACGCTCTGGGCGTTGGTCGAGGGGGTGTAGGTGTTCACCTTCCGGTTGTCCACGCCGCCGTAGAGGACGATACCCAACGAACTGTTGGTGATCGTCGCCACGCTACGCGGCGAATAGGCGGTTGGTGCCTTCCAAGAATTCATCCACCACATGTCAAGCGGGATGTTGTTGTCCCGAAAAAACCGCGCCAGCGACACCGCCTGCATGGCATCCTTGAGCATCTTGAAAATTTTCACATTGACGACCGCCTGGCCGGTCGGGTCATCGGGGGACACCACGGGGAAATCGAGCGCAGCAAAGGCGTCGAAGTTCGTTTGCAGGTGATTCGCAAACGCCGCCACGCCCGGACTCTGCGCTTGGAAATTCAAGGCGGACTCGGTTTTCACCCCGACCACCGCTTGGTCAAAGACAATCGTCGCCCGTCCCGTGGCGGGATCAACATATCGTTTGAGCTTCATCTGGTCGGCAAGGAACCAAACCCGTGTGTTCCCGCTGACACTGGTTCCCGCCGCGTTGAT
Source organism: Verrucomicrobiia bacterium (assembly GCA_037128135.1). Taxonomy (GTDB): domain Bacteria; phylum Verrucomicrobiota; class Verrucomicrobiia; order Chthoniobacterales; family Terrimicrobiaceae; genus QYQL01. Next base: position 58,896 of record JBAXXD010000006.1, on the reverse strand, counting down.
CTCGGCAAGGTTCTTGAATCCGGAGACCGGCACGGTCGCGCTGGTGTAGGTGGCCCCGGTCACGTTGTCAGTGCCGATGGCAAGACACTTCATGATCCGGTCGGCTTCCTGCAAGACCCATCCAAGTTTCGTTCCTTCGAGCCGTCCGCCGAACCTCCGGTGCTGCCGGTCGGGAATCACGGCATAGCTGATGTTGGTAATCGTTCCCGTGCCACCGTTGTAGAGTTGGAAGGGATACGTCCAGTCCTGTCCACCATTGGCGTTGGATGATGTGTTGACATAATCCAAGACGGTTTGCGGATAGGGAAGTGATGTGAACGGTCCCGTCCACACGCTGATACTTGGAGGAGCCGTGCCGGTGATGCTCGAATACACGAGGTGCATCGGATACTGGCCGTTCGGATACTGGAGCCAGTCAATCGTCTCCGGGGTGAAGTTCACGTTGAAATCGTAATTCGTCGTCCCAATCTTGCACTTCACGCGAACAGCCACATTGCTGTCTTCCTCCGACCAAAGCGGGTTGTAACGCAGGGAGAAGCCTCCCCATTCCGTGGGTTCGAAGTTGCCATCCCCATCGCCTAGATCCTGCCAAAGCGAGGCGGCGGAAGCCGGGGCATCCAACGAGACGTAGGGAGGAATCGCACTCCCGTAAACCGCTTGAACTGCGGTATAGAAATAATCCATGTCGATGCCCTCCACTCCCGGAGTGCTGTTGCTTCCGAGAAAAATGATCTGATTGGATGTAGGGTCATATGTCGCACCCTTGATGTCGGCGAGGTTCGAGCCGACCAGTTCAGCGGCCTTGTCGATCAGGACGCCGGATTGGTCAAGTTTTGAGAATTGTCCAAGGTAAAAAACATTCTGACTTCCAGTGCTTGATGGGATATTAATGGAAGTTGACCAACCTGGAGCGTTGACGGGCGGTGAATATGAAGTAACCCCAATAGCGGCTAGGGCACCCTTAATGAAGGTATTACTGTTCGGTCCATAAACAGCATTATATTTCAACTGAGCCTTGTCAAAGTTCCAAACATAGTCATCCAGCTTACTAATGTAGTAGCTTGCTGGAAGATTGTCCGAGATCACAACCTTTTGCGCTGTCGCTGATGAAAGGCGAGATGAGGAGAGTGAATCCATTGATTGGATTGTAAAGCCGGGTTGGACATAACCGAAGTCTGCCGGAAGACCAACCAAATTAACTGCTGTTTGAACCACGGAACCAGCATTTTTTGAAGGCTTTGATTCGTAAACCCAAGCTAATTGGCCATTGTTCTCCCGCGTTCACGAAAAAGCATGATTAGCTGATGAGCCCATAAGTGGGTCAAAAGCTACTCCGACCTCAGCCAAACCTAGCGGATCAACATGGTTTACAGGGTTGGCAGCCACATAGGAATAAGCATTAAGTCCCCCACCGATCCCTGAAGGGTCCCGCGAGACAAACACGCCAACTTCTGGATCGTAAACGCGATTTCTCAGAAATAGAGAACCACAAGAAGAAATGCTTTCCTGACCCGAAAAACCATATGTATCTGAAGCTATAGAAGCAAGCTGCCCTGCGACAAATAACGCAACAAGAACAATGCAAAAATGATGTTTAATCATAGTGGTAATGGAAGTCAGTTTGTGAACAGGAGAATTTTGTATCCGAGCAACATTAATGAAATATGAACGGCAATTGCTACAGATGCCATTGAAGCCAAGCACAAAAGAGGTAACAGGAACAGACGCCTTGTTTTCACAAAATAGGCGACCGCGCCAGTCGAGAGCAATATTTGAAGAAATCCAATAAGTATTGAGATGTCATTAGGAATAGCATGATTCCATCCTGCTGGAACAGCTTGATCCCAAGCCGGGTTTCTTATCATCGCAAAAAATGCAGGATAGAGAAAACTATTGATGATAACGCCAGCTAATGAGAGCGGAAAAACCCCTATAGCATTACCAAAAAGCGTCAGCGCCCAACCAGAGAGCGAAAGCGCAAGATTTAGGAAAGCTGCATGAAGATTTATCGCTTTCAGGTATTTCATAGATTAGAAGGTCGCGGCATTTAGATGGCAGCTCCGTTGAGTAGTTTGTGTTTTTTACTCCAGAGAACAACCATCGCAGGAGAGAAAATCAAGGCTGCATAAAATACAATATGAAGCGTGTAGGCTATTGGAAAGAGTAACTGCCAAGGAATGATGTGGAAATTCTTGCTGCAGAAATCTGGAATAAAGAAGTAGTTGGTTAATAAATCCAGTTGACTCTGTGCGACTTCGCTTTCCGGCGTTTTTGGGGGAAGTCTTCCGATATGAAGCCCCATTCCCAATACCATTCCCACAAGGCACAGAGATCCGGAAAACCAAAGGCAGGCCACCCCGTAGAGAACGATAAGCCAGTCTGGAATTCTGTTCATGGTTGGTCTGCCCCGAACGCATCATAAGACAAACTCTCCGTAACATTCGCAGAAGGATCAGCAATTTGGCGAACGGAGCCAATGCGGTCGTGAAGGTAGAATTCGGCGTTGCCGGTGGTGGGTTTGCGGATGAGTCGGTCGAGGCCGTAGGTGTAGCTGGCGGTGATGCCGCTGGTGCCGCGTTCCTGGACGGTCTCGTAGATCGGGCGGTTGGCATCCACGATGAAACGGGTGAGAACGCCGTTGAGTGTCTTGCTGACCCGGTGCCCGAGTCCGTTGTAGGTGTAACGGATGGTATCGGTCGGGGTTTGGACTCTCGTCAGGAGGTTTCGTTCGTCGTAGCCGTAAAATGTCGTGCCTTCCGGAGTGATCTTTTGCTTGCGATTCCCGGCGGCATCATAGGCATAGCGGCGGACCTCCGCGCCGGAGGAATCCGTGATGAAAAGGAGCCGGTTTTCGCTTCCGTAGTGGTAGGTCCAGAGCTTTTGGAGCACCCCGCCGATCTCGACTTTTTCGGTCTGGCGATTTCCCGCGTCGGTGTATGTGTAGGTGACAACTTTCGCATTGGGATCAGTTCCCGTGCCGGTGGAGTAGGTGACTTTCCACAGCCGGTCCATTCCATCGTATTTGTAGTCTTCCTTCTTGGTCCCGGAAGGCAACGTGATGATCAGATAATCCGCGTTCCCGGAAGCATTGAGGGAGTAAGAGTATTCGGCCAAGGTGGTGCCCGCTCCGGCGGTTTTCTTGTGCCTGACCAAATTCAACCTTCCCATGTTATTGTATTCGTATTCCGTGTTGAGGCCGTTGGAGCGTTCGACGCGTTCCAGCAGTCCGCTCAGGGGATTGTAGATGTATGTGGCGGTGAAGCCCAAGGAAACATTCGTGGCCGTTTTCATGCGTCCGGCATCATCGAAGGTGTGGGAAATTTGTTCGCCACCGGGATAGGTGAGGGTCTTGATGTTTCCTGCGGGATCATATTCGTCGTAGGAAAGAACCAGATCGTCCGCGTTCCCCTTGATGGCATTGTCCGAAGTGATGACTTTTTTGAGGCGATCCAAATCGTCGTATTCATAGAATGTGGTGCCGGTGCTGTCGGTCATAAACTCGCGGCGGCTGAGGGTGTCGTATCCGAACTGGACAACGGCCCCGTTGGTGGCCTGGGTGTGGTCGAGGCGTCCCGCCGTATCGTAAAAATAGGTGGTCACGATGCCGTTGCCATTCCGGTAGGTCGCGATCCTCTGCATCTCATCATAGGTGTAGCCTTCGCTTTGCAGAAGGGAATCCCCCTTATTGACGGTGAATTCATGGGTGGCGTTGCCTCCCCCGGCCAACGGGGTCGTGACGGTGACGGTATTTTGTCCGGGTTGCAGCGCGATCGTCCCGGCGTAGAGCTTGCCGAGATATTCATACTCGTAGGCGTAGTCCGCACTGGCCGTCTCGACGGCGGAAAGAAGCTGGAAGTCTCCGACCGCATCAATCCGCACCTTGCGCCCGGAAAAACTGCCATTGCTGACCGTGCCGTCCGCAATCGTGGCATAAAGGTAAAATTCCTGCCCCGCAAGCGAAGCGTCGGGACGCCAATCGTAGCTGGAACCGGCCGATTGGAGAAGACCGGACACAATCAGGGTGTTGCCATTGGCCGGATTCGTGTCGGTGTCACGGTAAAGGGAAATGAGAGCGTCGCCACCGGTGTAATTAGCCGTCCATGTAAGGGGATGCACCTGGCTGGCGGAAATGAAGAGGGTGTTTCCTGGCGTGGTCGGGTTCAGGGCGATGGTCGGTTGGACACCGGAACCGGACAGGCTGAAATCCACGGTGGGAACGTCGGGATCATTGCTCGTGATGCGAAGGGTGCCGGTGAAAGCCGAGTTGGCATCCGGATCGAACGCGGTGGTGACGGTCCATGTTTCCGCACCGAGCGGAGCGATGGTGCGGGCCACCGGATCACTCGAAGAAATGGTGATCGCTCCCCGCGTCGAGGACACAATGCTCTGCACGGAAAACTTCGTGCCGCTGACAATAGCGATGCCATTTTGGGAAACAATGAGGTTTTGGGTGCCGATATTCTTGACCGTGACAGTCTGTGTGCGGGTGCGGCCTCCCGCCCCGTCGTTGAGTGTCGGGCCGAAATCCATTGCATGGTCGCCGGTTGCCCCAACAGAATCCGCCGTCTCGATGCCGGGTTGGTTGAGACCGGTTCCCGAAAGAGACACGGGAACCGTCCCCTGGCTCGGATCGTTGCTGAGAATCTGCAACTGCGTGGCCAAGGCACCCGAGGTCGTCGGATCAAAGACAAGAGTGACCGTCCAAGTCTCTGTTCCTCCCGTCGCGATGGTGCCGGTGCCGCTTGCGAGATTGATGGTTCCCTGTGTGCTGCTTTGGATGGAGACAATCTGGAAGTTCGTGGAAGAGCCGAGGACGATGCCATTTTGCGAAATGGTCAACGGTGCGCCGCCTATATTTTTGAGCGTCACCGTGCCGGACTTTTGTTGAAGCCCCGCGCCATCGGCATGAACCCGCCCGAAGTCCATCGCCCGGTCGGAGTCGGTCCCAATGGAATCCCGGACTTCCAGAGTCATCGGCACAACCCCGCTGCCATTGAGCGCCAGCGCGTAGGTTGGTTCATTAGGATCGTTCGAGAGAATTTGAAAACCGCCCGAGAAACTGGCGACGGATGCGGGATCGAAACGAAGGAGAACCGACCATGTTTCCGCTCCTGCGACGGCAATCGTCTTTGCGGCAGAAGCCAGATTGATCGCTCCTTGCGTGTTGCTTGTGATGGAAACAATCTGCCAACCGGTGCCGTTGATCAGGGAAAGTCCGTTTTGATCGACCGTCAGCGGCCCGGTGCCGGGGTTCGAGAGAGTGACGGTGCGGTCCGCCTTGGCTCCTCCGGCCCCGTCATTGATCACCGCGCCGAAATCAATCGTGCGGGGGTCGGTTCCTGCCGGTGTTCCGTAGTCCACCGACAATTGCGGAACCGGCGTTCCCGTTCCCGAAAGGGAAATTGTCACGGAGGGGCGGGTGGTATCGTTGCTGGTCACGACGAGAGAACCCGAATGCGCTGTGGCGGTCGCCGGATCGAATTCCACATCAATAGACCATGCTTCCTGCCCCTGAGCGGCCACCGTGCGAGGGAACGTCACCGGCTGCGTCAGGCTCTGAATGTTGCTGCCAATGTTTTTCACGGAAAACCCGGTGCCACTGATACTGATGCCGGTCACCGACAAGGAGAGGTCGCCGGTATTGGCGAGAGAGACGGTCTGGGTCAAAGCGGCTCCTCCTGCGCCATCGGCGGCAACGTTGCCGAATGCCACGGACAGACTGGATGCAGGGGGAAGACTTGTTCCATTGGCCGACAATTGAATGGCAGGAGCCGGAGCGGTGATCGTGATGGCCGTGGTGTCTTTGTCGATGCCGGTTCCTTGGTCCTTGTTGTTGGTTTCGTTGGACTCGGCAATGAGATTTGCGGGGTCAACCATCATTCCGATGTAGAAAACCGTGCTCGAATCCCCGTAGGGGTTGGATGCCGGAAGGGTGAGGTTCTGATAGGATGTATATCCCGTTCCCTGGCTGGCACCCAAACTTGGCCATCCGGAAACTGTAGTCAGCACAAGATCATCCGCATCTCCGATGGTGGTATTTTTCGAGATGTAGAGACGGACGGCGAAAGTTCCGGATGCGGTGGTTCCGATATTGCGGACGGCAAAGCGGATGCCGATGGCTTCGCCCCATTTCGCGGAAGTTTGCTGAACATCAAAAAAGTAATTTGGGTTGGAGGGCCGGGCATCCCATCCAACCAAGTCAATGGCAGCCTTGGTACAAGTGGCCAGACCAAGAAATAACGCAAGACCGACGACAAAGATGTTGGCTCTCAGAGGTTTCATGGAGTATTCGGCGTGGATTTTTTCGGCACGGTTTCTTCTGGTGCGGACAGGAGCGAAGAGGATTGGAGTCGCCGGGGAGCATCAGGAGGAATGTTTTCAACAAGCGTGGGAGCCCGGAGTGGGGAGTCTTCATTGCGAACCGTCATTTCTCCGCCTTTCCGCGTGCGTCTTTGGGCAAACTGCCCGTTGAGAAACCGCCACTGGATGGAACCGCCTCCCTTGGCGAAGGTGGTTACCACAAGAACGGGGCCTTCCTCGAAGACTTGAAGCTGGCGCTTCGTGTCAGTGGAACCGCAATTTTCCAGAGCGGCGGACGGCACACTGCGCTTGGAACCGGCCAGAACAAGTTCCAATTTCCTGACATGGTCGTTTCCCATGGAAAACAGGGATGCGGGAGAGGACGTGCAAATCGCGCGATACTCAACACCCGCCTGGGTTTTTCCGTGAACTTCCTGAACAACAGACTTCGGCCAAAGGAAATATCCGGCGGCGACAACAAGAACCAGAGCGACAAGAATGACCGTCTTCATCGCGCATACGGCAACAGGGCCTCGAAAAAAAGACAGATGGGAAATGTGCCAATTTCGTCACGCGAAAGTCCATCCCGACCTTTGATAGCCGGATGAAGAGGAGCGTGAAGACCGCATGGAATGCTGTTGCCCTGCGGGCGTTTGACAAGCCGGGAACCTGTCAGGAACAAAACCGCCGGCCGAGCGGGAACGTGCCGAGGCAGGTGAGCGAGCGCGCGATTTTTCCGGCGCGGGCGAGCGCGCGATTCACGGAGGGCGACCCCGGGCCACCCTCGATTTCCACGTAGAAAACATACGTCTGCGGCTGGCCGGGAACCGGGCGGGAGACGATCCGCGTCAGGCTCACCCGCTCGCGGGCGAACGGGCCGAGGAATTTGTGGAGGCTGCCGCATTCGTTGCGGAGGGCGGCGATCAGCGCGGTGCGTCCGGGTTTGCGCGCGGATCCGGGTTTGCGGGCGATCACAAAAAAGTTTGTGACGTTGACCGGTTCGCCGCCCGCGGGGAACTCGAGCACATCGAGCCCGTGGAGGGCGGCGGTGGCGGGCGAGGCGAGGGCGGCGGCATTCCGGGTCTCTGCGGCGCGCCGTGCGGCGACGGCCGTGCTGGCGACCGGCACGAGCTTCGCCCGCGGGTGGTGTTCTTTCAGCCATGCGCTGTGGTGCTTGATCTGGATGAAGTGGGAGAAGATCGTGCGGACGGGTTTTCCCGGGTGCCCGAGCAGCGCGATCCGGATGTCGAGCACCAATTCCTCGCGGATCGAGATTTTTCCCGCATGGCGGATCAGGAGGTCAACCGTGTCGTAAACCGTGCCTCCGGAGGAATTCTCCACCGGCACCAAACCGAGCGCCGCCTCCCCGCCGAGAACCCGGTCGAAAATTCCCTCGATCGACGTGCAACCCAAATAAACGGAATCCGCGCCGAAACGCTGCTTGGCCAAAATGTCCGAGAACGTTCCCTCCGGCCCGAGATACGCGATGGATTTCATGGCTGGGTGACGCGGGGTGGAAAGTCTGCCGTGGCATGGGCATCCTGCCCATGTCTTGCTGGATTGATACGCATGGGCAGGATGCCCGTGCCACGGGATCTGGTCGATGGCAAACTTTGACGCGGCAGCATCAGGGAGTGGCGGGTTGAAAAAGTTCGTGGGCGAGGACGCTGAGGCAGTAGATCGCGGCGGTCTCGGTGCGGAGGATGATCGGGCCGAGGGTGACCGGCAGGCAGCCGCAGCTCTTGGCCAGCGCGATTTCAGCCGGCGTGAAATCTCCTTCAGGTCCGATCAACACGGTGGCGCTACGCGGTAGGCGGGAGTGCGCGGCCACGAAATCCGCAATCACGGATTTGATCGGGCGTGCGTCCGGCTGGAGCGAGGCGATGAGAATGAGCTCGCTCCGGTCCGAACGCTCGAAAAATTCTTTGGGCGGGCACGGTGAGGCGACGTGGGGCAGGTGGTTTTGTCCGCACTGCTTGCAGGCTTCGAGGGCGGTCTCCTGCCATTTGGCGCGCTTTTTTTCCAGCTCGGCCGCATCGAGCTGGACGACCGTGCGGCCGGAGAGGATCGGGGCGACCGCCGAGGCGCCGAGCTCGACGGCTTTCTGCACGATGAGATCCATGTTCTTCCCTTTCGGAACCGCCTGCGCGAGGGTGATCGCGCACGGCGGGGGAGGCGACTTCGTTGCCTGCGACAATTTCAGGGCGACCGCCTTGGCGTCCGCCTTGAGAATTTTTGCCCGGGCCTCGCGGCCGGCTCCGTCGAAGACGGTGACGTGTCCGGCGGCGTCCATGCGCAGGACGTTCACGCAATGGTGCGACTCCTCGGGCGAAAGGATCGCGGATTCCCAGGTTTCAGCGGGCAGGTGGAAGCGGTGCATATTTGAGTTGAATATATTCGCGCACGGCCTCCTGCCAAGCGCGGGGAATTTTTCCGGTGACGCGGGTCAATTTTTCCGTGGAGAGGATGCTATGGACAGGACGGGGGGCTTTGAAAGCTTTCATATCCTGCAACAGGAGGGGCGCGACGTTTGTCGTGGCCAGCACAACGCTCGCCTCCGCCGCGCACTCCAGCGCGCGCGCGCCGTATTCCCTCCACGAACATCCGCCGCTGTTGCAGGCGTGGTAGAGGCCGCCCGGGAGCGACGGATCGAAGAACGGCTCAAGCCACCCGGCCACATCGCAGGCATACGTCGGACAGGAAAATTTGTCCGCGACCGCCTCGACATTCCGGCGGGTTTGCGCGCGGTCGAGAATCATATCCAAAAACCCCGGCTTGTCCGGCCCGAAGACCCACGACACCCGGACGACAAGATGCGAGGGCGAGTCGGCAAGCACCGCCAACTCGCCGTCGAGTTTTGTCCGCCCATACCAGCCGAGCGGATTCGCTGGATCCTCCTCGGTGTAAGGAGCGGGCTTTCGCCCGTCCAGGACGTAGTCGGTGCTGAAGTGGATGAACCGCGCGCCCTGCTTGCGCGCGGCGGCGGCCATCGAGGCCGGGGCCAGGGCATTGACCGCCCGTGCCTCGTCGCGGCGGGTTTCGCACTCGTCCACATTTGTCATCCCCGTGCCGTTGACGAGGATGTCGAACTTCCGGGACGCCAGAAGGCGGTCCAACGCGGGGAGATCCTCCACATCGAGCTCCGGCCGGGACAGGCTGACGGTTTCGTGGGAGGAAGCCCACATTCCCGCAAGCGCGGCGGCGAGGCGGCCACGGCCACCTAAAATCAGGATTTTCATGGAGAAAAGTTTATCATACGATGCGAGTGGAATTGAAAAAGCAACATCAGAAATCCCGATCTCCCTTCGAGAAAATGATGTGATTTATCTTGGCCAACCGGGCAGCGGCGGCCATTTTTCACTTCATGCCGGACACCGAATCCACGATGAGGCAACTCAAAAGCCGCGCCCAGCTCCTCAAGCCAGCCATCCGTCTCGGCAAGGCCGGCGCCACTCCGGAATTTCTCGCGGAATTTTTCCGTCTCCTCGAGCGGAGCCGCCTCGTAAAAATCCGGTTCGACGCATTCCGGGACGTGCGCAAAGTGCTCTCCAAAGAACTCGCCGCCGCGACCGGTTCGGCCCTCGTCCAGCAGGTCGGCCACACCGCGGTCTATTATCTCAAGCCGGCCGCCGGGGCTGTCCGGAACGTGCCCGGCGCACCGGATCCTGGGGAAAAACCGTGAGCTTGGGGCGGGTGTAAGCGCGCAAGCTGATGAGCGCCGCGATCACGGCGGATAAAACTTTTTGCGGGCCCCGGGGGGATCAGTATTTCGGCATCGAGGGATCTGCCTTTTCCGCCCATTCGCGGATTCCGCCGGCGAGGTTGAAGGTCTTTGAGAATCCGGCCTTCTGGAGCTCGCGGACGGCGGTCTCGCTGCGCGGGCCGAGCTTGCAGATGAAGACCATCTCGTCCGTGGAATCGAGCTCGCTCATCCGGGAGGCCAGCTCGCCGAGCGGGATCAGCTTGGATCCCGGGATCCGGGCGATGTCCCACTCGAACCGCTCGCGCACGTCCACCAGAACAAGCTTGTCCCCGCGGTCGAGCCGCGCCTTGAGTCCGGCCGCAGAAATTTCCGGCACCGGCGGCTCGGCGTCGTGCGCCTCCTTCGCCTGCGGGATCCCGCAGAACTGCTCGTAGTCAACGAGGCCGGTGATCGTCGGGTTCTCCGAGCAGACCGGGCACTTCGGATCCTGGCGGATTTTGAACTCGCGGAATTTCATCTTGAGCGCGTCAAAGTGGACGAGCCGGCCGATGAGCGGTTCGCCGATCCCGACGACGAGCTTGATCGCCTCGATCGCCTGCATCACGCCGATCACGCCCGGCAGCACGCCGAGCACGCCGCCCTCGGCGCAGCTCGGAACCATCCCCGGCGGCGGGGGCTCGGGGTAGAGGCACCGGTAGCACGGGCCGCCGAGATGCGGCGCAAAGACCGTGCACTGGCCGTCAAATCGAAATATCGATCCGTAGATGTTCGGCTTTTTTAAAAACACGCAGATGTCGTTCGAGAGGTAGCGGGTCGGAAAGTTGTCCGTGCCGTCAATCACGATGTCGTATCCCCCGACGATCTCCCGTGCATTCTCCGAAGTGAAGAACGCGTCGTGCAATTCCACATGGACATTCGGGTTGACCTCCTTGATCCGGTCGCGCGCGCTGTTGATTTTTTTGCGCCCGACATCCTTCGTTCCGTGAAGGATCTGGCGCTGGAGATTCGAGTAGTCCACCACATCGAAATCCACGAGCCCGAGCGTGCCGATCCCTGCGGCCGCGAGGTAGAGCCCGATCGGCGACCCCAGCCCGCCGGCCCCGATGCACAGAACCTTCGCCGCCTTGATCCGCCGCTGCCCCTCCATCGTGACCTCGGGCATGATCAGGTGCCGGGAATACCGCGCGATCTCGTCGTTGCTCAGCTCCACGGCGTCGAGCCGGGAGGGATCCAAAATGCTTTTGCTCATATCTGTTGGTCAGCGGGGCAGGAACATTACCAATCCCGAAGAAGATTGCAAGAGGGAGGGCCCTTCCCGACGCGGGAAAGAAAAACCACTTCCCCCGATTGGAGGAAGCACCGCCGCTCGAGTGCATCTGCGATGCCGGCGGAACCGCCCCCCACAACCTACGCTTGCCGTCCAATGACACAGCAGATACAATTCTCAACGTTGGGCGGAAGAAAATGACGTCGCTTCCTTGCTCGTATCCTCTCTGAACCACATGGCAAACCTGCAAGATTACTTAAAGACCTCCTTGTCTGGGAGGATGTTCCCCACGTCGAAATTGTCCATTCATGGCCGCCGGAATTGGTTGATCAAATCACACAAAACATCCGCCATTCAGCCAGTCGGGGAAATCTGATTGGCCTCAGGTGTCCGATTCGGGCAAACAGCACAAATCAAAGCATTGGAAATCAGGTTGAAGAGCATGCCCTTCCCCTTTTGGCGGCACACATCATGGACTTTGAACTCGGCAAATGCTCTGGTGCTGGATACCCGGATCAAGTTCTTACATGCACGCGATCTCATCTGAAGATTCCGTTGGAAGTGAAAGCTACCAAGGATTGGAATCCCAGTGATTCCAATCGGCGGGTTTTAACCTCTTCGTCAGAAAAAATCCGAAACCAGTTTGTTCCCCCTATCCATCACTTGCTGCTGACAATACTTTATGCAGTTGATCGATCTGATGTGACCGTCGAGCACATTCGTTTGGATTTTCTTGAGCCAACCACGCAGGTAAGCGTTCGTTTGGAGGCATCCGTCAACCACAAGATTTTGACTCATGGGACACACACAAGCGTTATTATTTGATGGCCTGCATCAAGCGCCATCGCCGACAATAGATGAGACGTGTCTTTTTCCCGGCGGCATCATTCCTGTGCATACAGGGGAGTTTTGGACATCCAAACAGCGCGATGGCCATTCAATCCATGAGGTTTCCTACAGGGCCTGCTACAAGCCGCAAGTGCCGGACTATTTTATCCGGAGATATGCGCCGAGGGGAAGCGTTGTTTATGATCCCTTCCTCGGAAGAGGAACAACTCTTGTTGAAGCACGCCTCCACGGTTGCCATGTTATTGGAAGCGACATCAATCCTCTGTGTGCGATATTAACAAGGGCTCGCCTCTGCCCTCCTGCTCCCAAACTGATTCGAGATCGGTTGGATACAGCTGTTCTTGGTGAGAACGATTTCACCCTCCCTGATTTGCTTGAGTTTTACCACCCCGATACCTTGCGGGAGATTGAGTCTTGGCGAAGCTATTTCAAGTTGCGCCACGAACTCGAACTTTATGATTGCATTGATGCGTGGATCGAGATGGTGGCGACCAATCGGCTCTCCGGTCACTCTCCCGGTTTTTTCTCTGTTTACACGCTTCCACCAAATCAAGCCGTTTCAATAGAACGCCAGAAAAAAATCAATTCCAAACTTCATCAACGTCCTGAATACCGAAATACGCGCGAACTGATTTGGAAGAAAACAAAAGCATTGTTGAGAGACCCCCTTCCACTGGACTTCGCGAAACACAAACCCCATTTATTCACGGCTTCTGCTGATAATATCCCGGAAGCAGCCTCGAATTCTGTTGACCTGGTGATCACCTCCCCGCCGTTTTTAGATGCGGTCGATTATATTCAAGACAATTGGCTCAGGATGTGGTTTACGGATACCCAAGTCAGCAAAGATGCCATGTGGAAAATCCGCTCCATTGGGGATTGGACATTAAAAATGCAGTCTCATCTTGCTGAATTAAAGCGCGTCCTGAAACCAAGCGGAAGGATTGCTTTCGAGGTTGGCGAGGTGCGAAAGGGAACAGTCCGGCTGGAATTAGAAATCGTTGATGCCGGCTTCAAGGTCGGCCTGAAACCGGAATATATCATTATCAACACCCAGAAATTCACCAAAACATCCAACTGCTGGGGCATTGATAATAATATAGGCGGAACGAACTCCAACCGCATTGTTGTTTTTACAAAAAGATAGGCAAGGCATTCCTTGCTTGTCAGAAACCGGCCCAAAACCACCTTGCGGGCATCGCTTGCCGAGAGGCCGTTTCTTCGCGCTCCATCAGCATCATGGCGATATCAGGGTTGGCCCGCCCGCCAGAACTTCGCGGAGCTCGGCGACCCTTCGCGCAAAGAGATCCAGTGCCGCCTGCACCGGGGCCGGCCCGCTCATGTCCACTCCGGCTGCGGCGAGCGTCTCGATCGGGAACCGGCTGCTGCCGCTCTTCAGAAACGCGAGGTATTTCGACGCGTCTCCGGATTCGGAAACTTGCTGCGCAAGAGCTGCCGCCGCCGAAATGCCGGTCGCATATTTGTAAACGTAGAACGCATTGTAAAAGTGTGGGATCCGCAGGCACTCGAGATCGAGTTCGGTGTCCAGCGCGAACTTTGGCCCGAAGTAATCCGCCAGCAGGCGCCGGTAGATTTTTTGAAAGGAATCCAGTGTCAGCGCCTCGCCCGCCTCTTCGGCCGCATGGATGTCGCGCTCGAATTCCGCGAACATCGTCTGCCGGTAAAGCGTGCCGCGCAGGTCGTCAATCTGGCGGTTCAAAATATACGCCTTCATTCGGCGGTCGCTGGTCGTGCGCAGCAGGTGGTCGGTGAGCAGGATCTCGTTGAACGTCGAGGCGACCTCGGCGAGGAAGATCGGGTAGTGGTAGTTCTGAAAAAGCTGGGAGCGCTGGGAATACCATGTGTGCATCGAGTGCCCGGCTTCGTGCGCCAGCGTGTAGACGTCGGAGAAGACGTCCGCCTTGTAGTTCATCATGATATACGGGGGGCTCGTGAAAGTGCCGTAGGAGAACGCTCCGCTCCGCTTGCCCTTGTTCTCGTAGCGGTCGCACCAGCGGCCTCCGCGAAGCCCGTGGCCGAGCACGGCCGCATACTCGCCGCCCAGAGGGGCCACGGCCGCAAGAACCTTCTCCACCGCCTCGTCCCAGGGCACATCGGTCTGCACGTCGTCCACCATCGGGACATACGTGTCGTAGTGGTGGATCTCGCCGAGCCCGAGCACCTCGCGGCGCAGCTCGAAATACTCGAACAGGGTCCCCAGGTTGTTCCGGACCGTGGAAATCAAGCCGTCGTAGACGCGCGCCGGCACGTCATCCGCAAACAGCGCCGCCTCGCGCGCCGAGGGATAGTGCCGCGCCCGCGCCTGGAAGACATCGGCCCGCACCGAGCTCGCCAGGCTCGCCGCCAGCGTGAATTTATGATCAGAGAACTCCTCGTAAAACTGGTGGAACGCCGCCCGCCGCACGGCGGGATCGCGCTGCTGCAGAAACGACGAGAACGAGCTCTGCGTCAGTTCGCGCTCCCGTCCCTCGCCATCCTTCAGCTTCCCGAATTTCATGTCCACATCCGTGAGCTGCGAAAACGTCTCGCTGTGGCCGCGGATCGCGGACGATCCGAGCGCGAGGATCCGTTCCTCGGCCGCGCCCAGGATGTGCGCCTTTATCCGGCGCAGCTTTTTCAACGGGGTCGTCCAATCCGCCAAGGCGGGCGAGGCGAGATACGCCTCGAACGCATCATCCGGAATCGCCTGGATCTCCGGGGCGAGAAACGAGACCGCCTCGCCGACCCGCACGAGCAGGCTCTCGAGCCGGGCCTCGCGGTCGAGAGCCGCCGGATCCGCGCTGTCCTCGGTGACCCGCAGCGCCGCAAACTGGTTCAGCCGCTCGATCCGCAGATCCACCTGCTTCTCAAATTCCAGGCACTCCGCCAGCGCCTCCGCCGAGCCGCCGAGCCGCCCGCGAAACCGGGCGACCTCCGGGAATTCGCTTTGAAGGGCGGAAAAATCCGCCTCCCATGCGGGGTCATCGGGATAAAGCGGAGCGAGATCCCATGTGTCGGAAACGGAAACTTCGGAACGTAGAGTCGGCATCGGGGCAGGATCGTATCCGCGCCGCCACCCGACTGCAATCCCTCTCCGGGCCGATCCCGTTTTTTTCGCGCGCCGCATCGCGCGGAATTGCGGATGGCCATCGCCCCCCCGCACGGTGTAAATTTTCCGGCGTGGATTTCCGACGATGACCGACGCACCCCGACCCGATGAGGAAGCTCCGCCGGACGACATCGCGCTCATGCTGGCCGTGAAGCGGGGCGACGAGCGGGCGTTCGAGTCGCTGGTCGAGCGGCATCAGCACCGCATCGTGGGGACCGTCGCGAAAATGCTCGGCGGCGAGGCGGACGCGGAGGACATCGCCCAGCAGGTCTTCATCCGCGTCTGGCAGAGCGCGCCCCGCTACAACCCCTCGGCGAAATTCACCACCTGGCTGCTCACGATCACCCGCAATCTGGTCTTCAACGAAATGCGCCGCCGCCGCCGCGCGCCCCTCGTGCCGCTTGATGCGGACGATCCCGACCGCGCGCCCCGCGGGCATCCCGACGCCTCCGCACGATCCGCCTCGGAGGAGGCCGCCGAGGCCGAGCTGCAGGAAGCCATCACCCGTGCGATCGCCTCCCTGCCCGAGGCGCAACGGATGGCCGTCGTTCTCCGCCGCTTCGAGGAGATGCCCTACGAGGACATCGCCAAAGTCCTCGGCACGACTGTCCCCGCCGTGAAGAGCCTTCTCTTCCGCGCCCGCGCCGACCTCAAGGATCGGCTCAAAAGTTTTCTCGGGCCTTAGCGGGGACATTCTGATCTCGACCGGACAACCCTTTTTTTATGAACTGCTTTTCCCGGGCTCCGGTGTAGCCTGCGACTTCGATTATGAAACCTGCGCTGATATGGCTCGCCGCTTTTTCCGCGATTTCGTGGGCGGAGGATATGCGGCGGCCGCCGGCGCCGGCCGAGGTGGACGCGTTGATCGCCGAGGGATTTCCGGCCGCGCGGGACAGGCTTGCGTCGTCGCTTGCGGCGGCATACCAGCCGGGCAGGATGGGGCTTTCCGGATCCGCCGGTAACCCGGCCTTCGCGTCATGGCTCGCGCTCTGGCAGTGGTGCGAGCTTTTTTCGCGCACGGGAGAAGACGAGGCGGCGAGGCTGCTCCAGCGGCATCTTTTCTCGGATCCCCAAACCGGAGGGATGACATTCGTGGGGCCGGGAGTGGAAACGGATCTCGAACCGGTCCCGGCCAGCGAGGCGGCGGAGATCGCACGGAATCCGCCGGAGGGAATTTTTGACAAGCTCCTCCCGTATGGCAACCAGCCCGCGCGGGGCGCGCTCGCGGAGATTCTCCCCGCTGCCGACATCGCCGCACTCATGAAGGACGCCGCGTTTTCAAAAAGTTTTTTTGCGGCACTCTCCTCCGGCGACTACCTCCCGCTGGTGTTGGCGAACCTCCGGGACATCCGCGCGGCGCAGCCCGCGAAGTGGAAGGATTACCAGCAGTTGGCGATCGCGCTGGCGGTCGTCAACGATTCAAAGCCGCCCGCATTCTGGCCGCACCGGCAGGTCGCGGAGGCGCTGGTGCCCAAGGAACAGCGCCCGGTCGCCGCGCAGTTCGCGGAGTGGGTCGCGGCGAATGAATCCGGCGGAACCCTCCTGGATTTGCGGAAGCTCTCGGCTGGCCAGCTGAAATTCGTCGTTGACGCGTTCGTGACACATGACGAGCTCGCGTGGGCCCGAAAAAACATCCGGCTGCCCCGCACGGGATTTGAGAAGGCGTTCCCGATGGTCGCCTACCGCCAGGACCGGCTGAAAGCGAAAAAATACGACTGGGACGAGGATCCGTATGTGCTGGTGACGATTCGTGCGCGCGGGGGCATCTGTGTGGATCAGGCGTATTTCGCGATGCTTTGCGGCAAGGCGAAGGGCCTGCCCACGCTGTTTTTCACGGGGCAGGGCTCCGACGGCGGCCACGCCTGGTTCGGCTACATGAAATCCGACGACCGCTGGGATCTCAACTGCGGGCGGTATGCGACGCAGAACTACGCGATCGGCAGGGCGCTGGATCCTCAGTCGTGGAAGCCGGTGAGCGACCATGATCTCCTCCTCCTCTCCGCCAGCTACCGCGACAAGCCGGAGTTCGCGGCCTCGGTCAACGACCTGACCATGGCCGGGATCCTCGAGCGGGCCGGCAACCCGGTGCTCGCGGCCAAGGCGCTCGAGAGCGCTGTCCGCACCTCGCCGATGAATCCCGCCGCATGGGCCGCGCAGGGGGACTTCCTTCTGCGCTCGGGGGCCCCGGCCGATGAACGGAAAAAAATCCACGAGGCCGCGATCAAGCAGTTCAACGGGAACGCCGATCTGAAGGCGTTCCACCAGCTGGCACTGGCGGGCATCGCGCGCGAGCAGGGCGATCCCGCCACCGCCGAATCTCTCGAACGCCTGATCCTGATCCAGAACCGCCGGAAGCGTTCGGATCTGAGCGTGGGGATCGTGGCCCGCCAGATGCAGGCGCTCCTCGACGCCGGGAAGCTCGACGAGGCCGACAAGGAGTTCCGCAGGCAGCTCACCTCGCTGGCCGACACCGGCGGAGGCAACCTCTTCAACGACGTCGCCGCTCCTTACATCCTCGCCCTCATCGATGCGGGAAAAAATGACGACGCCAAAAAAGCCGCCGCACTCGTCCGCAAAAAACTCTCGCCGGAAAAAGACGGCATCCTCGACGACGAGCTCCGGGCGCTCGAAAAATCCGCCTCGAAGCTGTGACCCGCGAAAGCTCAAGGGGCATGGGCGGCCCGACCAATGCTGTCAGGATAAGTGGCATGGGCATCCTGCCCATGAGAGTTTTTCCCAGCATGGGCAGGATGTCCATGCCGCGATTTTCTGCAAAACTGCCAGTATTGGGCGTCCCGCCGGTGTGGGCGCTGATTTTTCGTCTCGAATGGAGTCATCCGTTTTCCTCGTTCAACCCTTTTTTCCGGATGACATCAGGAGTTCTGAGCCTTCGCGTGCTGCTTTGCTCTGCGCTTTCTGCGGCATGCGCCCTGGCCGGCGCGTCCGCCGCCCCGTTAGAGATCACGCAGGACATCATCCCGCCGGGGGAATGCGGGCGGCCTCTGCACCGGCCGATGTCTCCGGTCTTCATCACCATTCACTCGACCGACAACACCGCCCGCAGCGCGGACGCCTGGCATCACGCGCAGGCCATGAAGAACGGGTTCCGGGCCCGCTACAACCGCACCGGATTTCTCACATGGCATTTCACGGTGGACGACCATTCGATTTTCCAAAGCCTGCCGACAACCGAGACCGGCGAGCATGCCGATTACGAAGGCGACGGGAACAGGTCGTCCATCGGCATTGAAATGTGCGTTAACCGGGGCAACGACATCGCCGGAACCATCGACCGCACGGCACGGCTCACGGCGCAGCTCATGCGCCGGTATCACATCCCGCTCAACCATGTCGTCCCGCACATGTATTGGCGCATGATCCGCTACAAGGACGGCCGCGATTTGGGGCACAAACAATGCCCGGGCATCCTGCTGGAACGCGGGCAGCTCGGGAAAAAATGGAATGCCTTCATCGCCAAAGTCGCGCTCTATGTGCGGCGGGACTGAAGCGCGCGATCTCCTTGCCTGACGCCGGGGCTCGATGTCTCCGGGGAGATTGTTGTGCTCGGCACGGACATCGGGGAGTGCAATGTCTGCGACCGGGTTCTTTATTTGAGTTCGTAGGAGCTCCCGTTCTTGCGCGGGCTCCGGATCCGTTTTATCTTCAACCATGGACATGGTGGCATGGCTTGCCCTGCCGGTGGCGGTGCTGGGAGCGTGGCGCGCGGGGGCGGACGATGTTTCCGAGCGCGCGGAGATGGTTGCCACCCAACTCGTCGCGCGCGGGATTTCCAACCCGCGGGTGCTGGCCGCGATGGCGAAAGTTCCGCGGCAGGAATTCGTGCCCGCGGGGTCGCGGAGGGACGCGCATGCCGACGGTCCGCTTCCGATCGGATACGGGCAGACGATTTCGCAGCCGTATATCGTTGCGCTGATGACCGAGCTGCTCGACATCCGCCCCGGTTCGCGGGTGCTGGAAATCGGGACGGGTTCCGGCTATCAGGCGGCGGTGATTGCCGAGCTGGGCGCGGATCTTTGCACGATCGAAATCGTTGAGCCGCTCGCCCTCCGCGCGCGCGAAACTCTGGAGCGGCTCGGCTACCGGAATGTCCGCGTCAAGGCCGGCGACGGATTCTCCGGGTGGCCGGACGCTGCGCCGTTCGACGCGATCATCGTCACCTGCGCGCCCGATGATGTGCCGCCCGAATTGATCGGGCAGCTGCGCGAGGGAGGGAAGCTCGTGATCCCGGTCGGCCCACGCAACGCGGTCCAGGAGCTCCTGGTCCTCGAAAAGTCCGGGAAAAAAATCCGCCGCCAATCGGTCGCCCAGGTCCGCTTTGTTCCGATGATTCGCGGAGCTCCGTAACGCGAGGCGGGTCAGGAAAAATCCGTTCGCGGGCAGATCGCGGATTGCCATTGGCATGGAAATCGCTTAAGAAAATCCCTATGAGCGAACTGCGCATTGAACCGGCCACACTGGACGATCTGACGGAACTCTCGGAGCTGCTCGGGGACTTGTTTGCACAGGAGGACGATTTCACTCCGAACCGCGAGAAGCAGATCCGCGGGCTCCGGCTCATCCTCGAGCAGCCGTCGCGCGGAAGAATTTTTGTGCTCAGGAACCATGCCATAATCGTCGGCATGATCAACCTGCTCATCACGATCAGCACGGCCGAAGGCGGGTTCGTCCTCCTGTTCGAGGATCTCGTCATCCGCAAGGAGCACCGCCGGCAGGGGTTCGGGTCGCGCCTCCTCAAGCACGCGCTCGATTTCGCCAGACAAAAAAATTTCCTGCGGGTCACGCTGCTGACCGACCGTCCGAACGAATCGCGGAGGTTTTATCTGAAGCACGGGTTTGTCGAGAGCGAGATGGTGCCGATGCGCTACCGGTTGTCGAATGACGCCTGATTACGCGCGGGTGGATCTCCGGAGGCTCGAGCGCTGCGGGCGGCCGGAGACGATTTTTTGCGAGGGCAAGCAACCGGGCGAGGTTGCGGAGATCGCGGGGATCCTGCGCGGGGCGGGCCAGCCGGTGCTGGCAACGCGCGCCACGCACGGGCATTTCGAGGCGGTCGCAAAGCTTTTCCCTGAGGCGGTCTGGCACGCGCGCGCCGGCTGCCTCACGATCGGCGCGGCCCCGGGCTCGGGCTCGCGGTTTTCCGCGGGGGTCGTCTGTGCCGGGACCTCGGATTTATCGGTGGCGGACGAGGCGGCGGTCACGCTCGAGTCGTTCGGGCAGCGGGTCGAGCGGGTCACCGACGTCGGGGTCGCCGGACTCGAGCGCCTGCTCGGCGAGCTCGACCGGCTGCGTGCGTGCGGGGTTCTGATCGTGGTCGCGGGAATGGAGGGCGCGCTTCCGAGCGTTGTCGCCGGGCTTGTCCGGCGGCCGGTGATCGCCGTTCCCACGAGCGTCGGCTACGGGGCGAACCTCGGCGGCATCGCCGCGCTTCTCGGCATGCTCACGAGCTGCGCCAGCAAGGTCACGGTGGTCAACATTGACAACGGCTTCGGCGCCGCGTGCGCGGCCGATGCCATCCTCCGCCTCGCGGAAGAATCCCGGTGAAGGCGTTCGTTCTCGGCGCGGGGCTGGGCACGCGGTTGCGCCCTCTCACGGAAAGGCGCCCGAAGCCGCTCGTCCCGATCTGCGGAAAACCGCTCATCACGTTTGCCTTCGATCACCTGATCGCGAGCGGGGCCGCGTCGTTCGCGGTCAACACCCACCACTGCCCGGATGCCTATGCTTCGCTTTCCGGCGGCGGCGCGTATCGCGGGCGTCCGCTCGCCTTCCTCCACGAGCCGGTTCTTTTGGACACCGGAGGCGGGATCAAAAATGCCGCGGGCCTGCTCGGGGACGGGCCGTTTTTGGTTTACAACGGGGATGTGATCGCGGACTTCCCGCTGCGTCCCGCAATTGAGCGGCACCTCGCCTCCGGAAATATCGCCACCCTCATCCTCCGCTCGTCGGGCGGGCCGCTCCACGTCCAGTGCCGCGACGGACGGGTGAGCGACATCCGGAATACGCTCGGGGATTCCGCGGACCCCTCGTTCCTCTTCACCGGCATCAGCCTCCTCTCGCCGGAAATATTCCGCCACATCCCGGCGGGCGGCACCGTCTCGATCATCCCGGTTTACCTGTCCCTCATCCGGGCGGGCGTTGCGATCGGCGGCGTGGTGGAGGACGGCGGCCTCTGGTTCGATATCGGAAGCCGCGACGCCTACCTCGGCGCACACGCGCTTTTCCAACAGGGAGGACATCACATGTCCTACATCCCGGATGGCTGGGCCCGCGCCATCCAGGAGCCCGCGGAGGTGGCCCCGTCGGCCCGGCTCGAAGGGGTGTGCTCGATCGGCCGGGGCTCGAGGGTCGGAGCGGGCGCGGTTCTGGAGGATTGCGTCCTTTGGGAAAACGCAACCGTCCTCCCCGGCGCGCGGCTCTCCCGCTGCGTGGTCCGCGACGGCATGGTCGCCGGCGGCACGGCTCTGGGGGTGGATTTCTAAATCCGATATGAGACGTCTCTGCACGGGGATTTTTTATTTCATCACGCTCTGCTGCTTTGCCGAAGCGCCGCCCGCCGAAGCGCCGCCTGCCGAAGCGCCGCCTGCCGAAGCGCCGCCCGCCGAAGCGCCGCCTGCCGAAGCGCCGCCTGCCGAAGCGCCGCCTGCACCCGAGGTCCGGCTGGAGCTTGTGGAGGATCTTTTTCGTGCGGTGGCCGGGGCGGACGCGAAGCGGGTGGGGGAGATTCTCGCCGAAGGGGCCGATGTGAATGCCGTTCTTCCGTTTCCCCCGCCGGAGGATCTTGTCGTCCGGTTCCGGGGACAGATGCTGGAATATTATCTGAAGGTGGAAAAGGGTCTCACTCCGCTCATGCTCGCGTCGGCCATGGGATATCCGGAGATCGTCAGGCTGCTTCTGGATCGCGGGGCGAAGCCGCAGGCGGGGACAAAAAAACACCGGACCAACGCGCTTTGGCTCGCGGGCCGGAACGGCCATGTCGAGGTCATGCAGATCCTGCTCGGTGTCGGGCCCGGCTCGGAGGCCGCCCGGCTGAAAATCCGCATCAGTGTGGCCGACCAGACCGCCTGGCTGTGGAAGGACGGACAAATCGTGCGCACGATGCCGGTCTCGACCGGCCGCAAAAAGTTTCCGACCCCGACCGGGCGGTTCGTGGTGACCGACAAGCACCGGGATTGGAAATCCACGATCTACCCCGCGAGAATGCCGTATTATCTCCGGCTTTCCTGCAGGGACTTCGGCATCCATGCCGGGGTGGTTCCTGGCTACCCGGCCTCGCACGGATGCGTCCGCATCCCGACCGCCGATGCGAAGGTGCTCTTTGCGGAGATTCCTCAGGGAACCCTGGTTGAGATCGAGTAGCTTGCGCCTCGCGGGTTATCCCATCTCTTGGAAATCTTACTGCGGTTTGCCGATCACGATATCGCGGCGGCGCGATTCCGGGACGACCTGATCAATGGTGACTTCGCCGTGGCTCACATGGCCCTGCACCACGGTGTTGCGCGGGGCATGGAATTTGAATTTGCAGCCCCAGTCTTGAGGCCAGGCCGGGCAGAGGAAGATTTTGTCACCTTTCCAGTTCCAGAGCATGTAGTTCAACGTCGAGAGGATGATGTTGGCACCCTGGACATCGGGCGTCCAGTCCGGGTGCCTGGTGCAGTTGAAGGCGGGGAAACGGAAGTCCCCCTCGAATTTATCGGCCGGGCGTTCAGCCATATCATTCATGCGGTGGAAGATTCCTTTCCTCGCCCGTTCGGAATCCCCGAGGATCGCCGCGCAGTAATCGCCGTAGTGCCACGAGCTGCTGCCATTATCGTCCAGCGCCAACGTGTTTTTGGCCAGTTCGTAATCCTGGGGCGAAGTGCCTGCCGCCGGGAACATGAACGCCCGGTAAGGCCAGATCGCGTAGAGAGAGGAGCGGTCGGCGCCTTGGGTTTGTTTCTGCTCCAGATCCCAGTCCGGCTCGTGCGGGGCCAGGCCAGGCTTGCCATTGCGCCGGACCGCCACGGGCATGTCCGGGCGGGCATCATAGACGCGCTGCCAGAGCGCGAGGGTGTCGGCAGTGATCCCGGGCTTGCCCTGGAGGGCGAGCAGGCGCGGCAGTTGCGAGTGGAGCAGGGCCACGCCGCCCATCGGATTTGCGGGCACGTAGCCGGTGTCCGGGAAGCGCACGTAGGCCTCGGAGGTCATGCACGGCCAGAGCACCAGCTTGCCGCGGTCATCCCGGGTGAAATAGCCGTCGAAAAACTTAAACAGCCCCTCCGCGTAAGGCACCAACTGGTTGGCCAAAAAGTCCTCGTCCCGGGTGAGTTCGTAGTAATCGATCATGTAGGGGAGATACTCGTCGGCGGCATCAAAACAAAAATCACGCCCCCCGATTTTCCGGCCGATTCCTTCAGGCACAATCCGGCTGGCAGCCTGAGTGTCGCGCTTGGCGAAAAGGCGGGACTGGAGGCCTTCCCAGCCCGAGCAGCCGACGCTCATGAACGCCCCCTTTAAAGCGGTCTTGTCTTCGACGGTTTTCTGCCAGTGCTTGGCCACGATGGCCGGCCAGAGGAACCAGGCCCGCGCCTGGTCGAGATCGCCGGTTTGCAACATCGGCCAATAGACGTGCCGGACGTTTTGCGGCCGATCAGAGGCACCCCACTTGCGAAAATCGGCCGTCATCATCGTCTCCGGTTTCACGGGGTTGACTCCCACACCTTTTCCCATGTCCACATCGAGGAAATCCACGTTGAAAATTCCGCCGTTGAACGGGATGCGCCAGAGCTCTTTCATCGGCCCGGTCTGGCAGGCGTTCAGGAATCGCAGGTGAAGGTAGCGGCTGGTGACCTCCTCGTGCTGCGGCCCCTCGGTGATGATGATGTAGCTCCGGTCCCAGTAGTTTTTCCACCATTGGCAATGCTCGTTCCAGGCCGTGGCCACGGGGAGCGCCCGGATTTTCGCCGCCTGCTTCTGGATCAGGTCAAGCCACTTGGCCGGAGTCGCCTCGTTGAGCTTGGAGTAGCGCAGGATGTTAATGTCCGCCCGGCAGCTGGTCACGGCGCCGGATCGCAGGGTCCGGGAATCCACCGAAGTCAGGCCTTCGCCTTCGATGAGCGCGCCGAACGACACCGTGGTCAGCCGCGGCAGCATGTCGGCTCCCGGAGCGCCCATCTGAATCGCCCCCTGCTCGTGGGTATTGCGGTAGCCGGTCGTCGTGCGCGGATCGTAGTAGCACCAGGCAATCTGGTTGGGCAGGCCGGTGAAAACGGTGTCGGCCAAGTGCGTCCCGGCGACCTCCGTGGTCCGCCACGGGTCGTCGCTGACCGTCATGGTGACTTTGGTTTTTCCGCTCAACTGGACACGGACAACCGGGTGGTTTTTGTCGACCCATAGGGTGAGTTCGCTGCCCTGGCCGGCGATCCTGATCGCCGCATTGCCCAGCACCAGCGTCTGCTTGAATGTGCCATTGTCCGCAGCCTGTTTGAACACCGGCGGATCCAGCGCGATGCGCACCCGGCCGATCTTGCGCAGGCTGAAAAATCCCCCTGCATGCGCCTCGCCCGAGAAGGCGTCAAGCTTGCCAATGAGCAGCCCGATGTCGCCATTTTCATAGGTCCAGGCGTTGACTGAAATGTCGCCGTTGCCCAGCGGCATCGAGTCATGGGAGTTCTTGCCCAAGGTCGTGAAGGTGACGTTGTAGCGATCCACGTCTTTGGACAAATCCACCGGGGTGGTCGGGTCTTTGATGGTGATGTCGACAGGGCTGGAGGCCGCCGTGCCACGCTCATCGACGGCCACCGCGCACAGGGAGTGCGGACCTCGCCCGGCGGTCGTCCAGGCGAAGCGGTAGGGAGCTCCGACCTCGGCAATGAGCGCCGGGCCGTCGTAATATCTGACGGCGGAGATGGGAGCGTCGGCCGAAGGCTTGAAATCCACCCGCAAGGGGATGCAGGCGCCGATATCAAACGTGGCACCGGGGGAGGGGCTTGTCAGGGAGATTGCGGCGGTGGCGACCGCCCGGTCCGGCGGGGGGACCTCGGCCCGGAGGTGCGTCATGACGAGGAGGGCCAGAAGGATTTTGATGTGATTTTGCATGGGAATAATGGAGAAGACGGCGGTTTGTTCGGAGCGATGCCGACGCCAATAATTATGCGGGGCGCAGGACGATCCGTTCGCCGGCTCCGGTGGCGCGGGACAGCGTGGCGCCGGAACGCGGCGTGCCGTTTTCGATCCAGGCGTCGCCCAGGCCGTGCCGGAGGTTGATCCGTGCGCCTTTGACGCTTTCGATCCGGATCTCGGCGACCTTCCAATCCTTGACCGTCGCGCCGATCCGGAATGCGCCTTCCGTTAGGACGCCGTCGAACGAAAAGTCCCGCCATTTTTTTGGCAGTGCGGGCAGGACGGAGATCTGGTCGCCGCGCGTCTGGACGAGAATATCGAAGAGGGCGGTGATGACGCCCATCGAGGCGTCGCACTGGACGGCCGCGCGGTAGCGCTCGCCGGGGGTGAGGATGTAATCACGCGCCAGGAGGCTGACGCCGACGAAATCGCCGTTGTGGTCGCTGTTGCCGCCGGCGTTGAAGTAGAGGCCGAGGTCGTATTTGAGCCAGAAGATCGCGCCGTCGGGCATCCCACAATACGAGCACAGGCTCGACGCCCACGGAAAGCTCCACCCGGACCAATTGCCCGCGCCTTTGGAAAGCCAGTGCTGGAGGGTGTCGGTCAGCAGTTTTTTATGGGCGGGATCAAACGGATCGAGGGTCTTGAAGGGGTGGATCGCCGCGAGCAGCGAGTGGTGCCGGTGGCTCTCATCAAGCCCCTGGCCTTCCCACATGGCCATGTGCCGGATTTTTTCTGCTGGGTTCCACGGGTTGGTGGACTCGATCGTGGTGTAGGGCGGCAGCAGTTCCTCGACTTCCTTCCAGCGCGGGTCTTCGGGCTTCCCGAGGAGGCGTGCCGCCTCAGGCAAAATCTGCGCCGTCATGTGAAACGCGGCCAGAGAAAAACTGGAATCCCGGCCCCAGGTGTCGAACCCGTAACCGTATTCCGGGCTCACCGACACGGGCAACGAGAGGCGGGTCTTTCCGTTATCGACGATCCGCTCGGACGTGGCGTAGAAGGCTTCAAATGCTCCCGACACCAGCGGCCAGGCGACTTCGCGCAGGATGCCGGTGTCGAGCGTGTGCCGGGAGTGGAGCCACGCCAGTTGCCCCATCCAGGCCGTGCATCCGATGTCGATCATTCCCTGCCAGAACGTGTCCACCACCTGGCCGCGGTCGTTGACGGCGTGCGGCAGCATCACCGCGTCGGGCGCTCCATAGAATTTTGACGCGTTCTCCTTGAGCAGGGGGAGCCATTCGCGCATGAGCTTCCACAGCGGCTCGAGGTGTGCGGTGCGGTTGGCGGCCAGAGCGGGCCAATAAATCATCTGCGCATTAATGTTGAAATGGTAGTCGTTGCTCCACGCGGGGAGCGTATCGTCGTCCATAAACGGGCCGACCAGCGTGGCCGCCACGCCCGAGGGAGCGGTCAGCCCCGCCAGCTTCACCAGCCCGTAAAAATAGGCGTCGCTCAATTCCTTGTCGGGAATGTCGAGCGAGGGCGTCGCTTCGAAGTAATCGCGCCACCAGCTTTCACTCTGGCTCATGGCCTCGCGCAGCGCGGCGGGCCCGGGCGGCTCGACCTGGCTCCTGACCGCGGCCGCGTCATCACCCAGGCCGGTTGCCAGCGCGAGCAGGCGCTCGCTTTTCCAGGAATACGCCAGCGTGAGACCGGGATCGGCTGGCAGCGGCTGATGGAAGCCGCCGCACGATTCCTCCTCCCACCGCGAAGGCTCGGCGACGCCGTCTTTCGCGAGTAGATCCCCGACGAAATCCCACGACGGTATCGCGCGGGCCTTGACCGGGCCGATGCTGTCGGAGAACCCGACCAGCGCCAGCTCGCAGTCCATCGAGATTTGGATCGAGGCCGTGGCGGTTTCTCCGGACGGCCCGAGCAGCCGCACGCTCAGTTTACCGGTGGAAAGTTCCAGGGATGCGTCCTCGGGACGCCACGGGCGTTTGAAAACGAACTGGATCCTGCCGCACGGGATCTGCGTCGGCTTCCGGTAGGCTTGCCGCGCCGTGCGCCCTTTGCCCAGCTTGGTTTGCAGGCCTTCCTTGTCGCGGGCTTCCAGAAGTTGCCGCAGCTCCTGAAAGCGGATGTTCGCGGCGAAATCCACCGCGTTGCGCCGGTCCCAGAAACCGTTGCGCCCGATGCTGAGGATGAGGTCGCTTTGGCCCCAGACCATGAGTCCGAGGGTCCCGTTGCCGAGGTTGATCCCGCAGCCCGGCTCGGGCAGCGGAAATCGCCAGGAAAGATGAGTCGTCATAGGATGGGTTTGCGGTAAAAGGAGCTTTCTGTTCAACGCTGAATAGTTTTCTGTCAATCTCCATTCGCAAATATCCACATCCCGAAAAATGACCCGCGCCCCGCAAACACCCATGAAACATCCTGCCACCCTCCTCCTATTCATCCTGTCCCTGCACACCTGCCTTGCGGGCGAAGGACAGCCGCCGTCCCCGGACCTCAAGGCAAAATCCCTCTATGTTGTCGGCGACAGCATCAGCACTCCCGGGGCCTGGCCTTCGCCGCTTGCACAGATCACCGGCAGGCACACGTTCTCGCAGGCCATCGGTGGCACGACCAGCCCATCCATGGTGGCGCGGGCGCGCGGCGCCGAGCTGATCGCGCCGCTCAAACCGCCGACCGAACCCGGAACCATCCACATGAGGTGGAGCCGGCCTGTTGCCGATCGCACGCAAGACAACAAATACCGCGCTCAATGGGCCTATTATGCCAAGGCGGTCTCCGAACCGGCCAGCATCGAGGTCTCCCAAAACGGGCGCGTTCTCGGCCAAGCGAAAAAGAGCCTGAAAGCATTTACGACCGACTACGCCCGGAACCCCAAAGCCATCATGTGCCCAGGGCACGGGCTTAAGGACGGCGACCGGGTCGTGTTTATTAGCAATGATCCGGGATACCCGCTGGATCTGTCGGTTCTCGACGCCGCCGCCCGCTGGAATTTCTCGGGCCCCAATCTCCCGAAAGCCATCGTCGAGCGCCGAGTCTATTTCGTGGCCGGGGCCACCCCGGACTCCTTCGAGCTCAAGGAGCTTCAAGGCGATGCCGGGACGATGGATATCGGGGGCGATGCCGCGGGCTCGCCCGAGATCGAGTGCGGGTGGGACTTCGATGTCGGCTATGCCGGCGGGCCATGGGATGTGACCTGGAGGGCGCGAACGAAATACGACGGTTCCATTTGGCTCCTGGAGGTTTCGGCCAATGACATCCCGGGATCCTCCGTGACGGCTGTGACCATCCCTAACACGGCCCTGCTCCTCGCCCAGATGACGTCGCCCCATTACATCCTGGTTTGCCCCCCATCGGGAAGCTTCAAGGAGCGCGGGCCGGGGACGTTCAACTGGACAAACTATTACGATACCTACATGCCGTGGGTCCGGAAAAATCACCCGGCGAACCACGTCGATACCATGGCCGTTCTGGATGCTGGACGCACGGCCACCGAGCTTGGCCTGCTCCGCGACCCGAAGGTTCCCGAGCATCTTTGGATCGCCGGAAAACCCGGAGACGAATCGACCTGGCAGGCCTTCCGTGAACCCGCGGAAGGGGCGCACGAGACCTGGGTCGGCCCCGGCTATGTGCCCTTGCAGTTCCGGACAAGCTTTGAGGATAACATCCACCTCGGCTCGGCTGGAAACAAACTGCTCGCGGCCACCGTCGCCGCTCTGATCGCAGAAAAAGGCTGGTAGCCACCCCACGAATCCCCCATTCTTTCTGTTCAGCGCTGAATAGTTTTCTGTCAATCTCCATTCGCAAATATCCATCCCCCGACTCCACTCCACCACGATGAAAAATGCTATGACCCCTGCCATTTTTTGGCACTCCGACCCGGTGAACCCCGATGAAACCTTAGTGATCGCCGGGGGGAATTTTTCCCCGGACGCGGTCGTCGAGCTTGCCATTGTGTCTGCGAACCAGAATGGCGGCGAGCCGGAATGGACGCGCGTCGCGCCGCTGCAGACGACGGGAATTTCCTTGAAGGCGGTGATCCCGTCCGAGTGGGCGCCGGGAATCTACGCCTGCCGGATCCGGCAAGGGGAGGGGGTCTCGAAGACGGTTTACGTCAATGCCCCGGATGTCTGGTGGAAGCAGGGCGACGAGGGGGTGGACCGCGCCCGCCAAGGCGGCTGGCTGCGCGTTCTCGGCAAGTGCCTCGATTTTGAAAGCCAGGCGGGCGTCTCGCTGCAAGCCGAAGGCGGCCCGGCGAAACCCCTCGCTTTGGAGATGGAGGACCGGTCGTGTTTCAGCCTCAAGGCGAAGCTGCCCGCAGGACTTGCTCTGGGAAAATTCCGCGTTTTGGTTTCCAATGGCAAAGGCGGGAGCGAGGGCGTGCGCGACGCGGGCGCGCTGGAGGTTTTGCCGGTCAAGGCCGCGCCGAAAGCGATCATTAACGTGCTCGATCTGGGGGCGGATCCCGCCGGCATGAAGGACTGCACGTTGCCGATCGTCCAGGCCATCGAGCGGCTCTCGATGATCGGCGGGGGAGTTGTCTATTTTCCGCAGGGGCGCTACAGAATCGACGCCATCCTCCGCTCGGGCACGTGGATCAAATCCCCGCTCTTCATCCCGGAGAACATCACGCTGCGCGGCGAGAGCCCGGACCTCGTCTCCCTCTGGTGGCCGGACCAGGAGCGCGCGCTGCCCACGCTCATCGACGGGCGCAACGATTTCGCGATCGAAGGCCTGAGTATCTTCACGCAGGGCTATCATAGCACGATCATCACCGGTTCGAGCAACGTGAGGATTCGCAACGTTCGCATCCGGGCTAACTATTATTACATGACCAACAACAACGGAGAGGCGCATCATGAGCGCGCGATTACCCCTCCTGTCGGTTCGGGAAAAGTGGGGCCAGCGATTCTCCTTTGGGGCGAGAACAATCAGGTCACCGACTGCGATATTCTTCATTTGACCCAGGCCTTCGACCTTCGTGGCGGGCGTGGTAGCCTCATCGCCAATAACACCGTTCGGGCGCATAACATGCATGTGCTCAACGGAACGTGCGAGATGATCTTCGAGAACAATGAGAACACCGGCAATAGCATGTCGCCGGGCGGCAACAACATCGGGCTGCACATGGGGGCCTCGATCTGCAAGCACGTGTTCTACGCCAACAACCGCAGCTCCCACCTCTATGGCGGGGACCACGAGGCCTTGACCCTCGACGGCCACGCGACCGCTTATCTGGGCAAGGTGCGCGACACCAAGGCCACCAGCTTTGTCATCGCGGGCAAGACGTTCCTGGGCGACCAGGCCAAGGGCGCGATGACGGATATGCACTCGGCTGCCGCCTTCATCATCGACGGCACGGGCGCGGGCCAGTATCGCTGGCTGACCGGCTGTGAAGGTGACAAGATCACGATCGATCGGGAATGGGATCTGCCCCCGGACCAGACATCCCTCGTCAGTATTGGCGGTTTCAATGGACGCCATCTTTTCATCAATAATACCGCCATCGACACAGGAACGCTCATCCAGCTCTACCCGCCCAACTGCGAGTGTATTCTCTCTGGCAACCGCAGCATCCGCGCCAGCAATATCAACAGCCTCGGCAAGCTGGGAAAAATCAAGAGCTCCGGTTTTGTTCGCGTCGAGAACAGCTGGTATAACCAGTTTCTGGACAACCACGTGATCACTGGCAACACCTGGGGCGGCGGCAGCACGCAGATCGACCGCTGGATCGGCGGCGAATGCACCCTCAATATCTGGGGCTGGGAGATCTACTACTACTCCGTTGACGGCCGTGATCAGGATGTGTTCCTCACGCCCGAGGTCCTCAAACAGGTGACCGGGGAAACGCAGGTGCGGGCCAAAAGCATCCCGATCAGCCGGTTCCAAATTGTCAGGCGGCACAAAGTGGACAACAACAGCTCGATCC
This sequence comes from Verrucomicrobiia bacterium, assembly GCA_037128135.1. Classification (GTDB taxonomy): domain Bacteria; phylum Verrucomicrobiota; class Verrucomicrobiia; order Chthoniobacterales; family Terrimicrobiaceae; genus QYQL01. The sequence goes on along the minus strand of JBAXXD010000006.1, from coordinate 27,671 downwards.
GCATCCACGGGGCCGTGGCCGACGTGCTCATCGAGGGCTGCGACCTGAACCTCTCGCGCAAAGGCATCCGCATCGATCAGGAAATGGATTACGTGCAGCCCTCGCACATCGGCCAACTCTTCGACTTCGATCCCGAGCCAAGTGTAACCAACCGTTCCATCCCGTTCCTCTCTCCCGAGGCCGTCCTCATTCGCAACAACAAGTTTAAGGATGTGAAAATCCCTTATTCCGGCACCGCGATGAGCGACGCCCTCCTTGTCGAAAAATAACCGCTGCCACGCAACCACCCATGAAACATTCCACCACCGGCAGGGACGGATCGCCGAGCCGTCCGACTTGTTATTTGCTCGCGCTCCTATCCATCCTATCCCTGCACACTTGCCTTGCGGGCGACGCGATTCCCAATCCGCGGATCAGCCTGAGGGCTGGAGCGCCGACAAAAATCGACGTGGATTGGACGGACAGCACCATGGGGTGGACGCTGGAAACCAGCCGGGATCTCATAGAATGGGCGCACCTGGACGCGCCAAGCTATGAACGGCCTCAAACGGGGAGCTTCAAATTTACGCAGGATCAGGATCAACAGAACTTCTTCCGTTTGCGGAAAGTCGGTTCGCCAAGGATCTACGTCGTGGGCGACAGCATCAGCACGCCAGGCGCATGGCCCGGCAAACTGGCACCTCTCACAGGGAGGCACACGTTCTCGCAAGCGATCGGGGGAACAACCAGTCCCACGATGGTGAACCGGGCGCGTGGGGTGGAGCTTGTTTCTCCGCTCACAAATCCCACCACCGCGGGTGCCATCCGCATGAGGTGGAGCCGGCATATTGCGGACCGCACGCACGACAGCGCCCGCAGAACCGAATGGGCCTATTATGCAAAAGCGGTGTCCGAACCCGTCAGCATTGAAGTGTATCAGTACGGTCGTTTTCTGGGGCTCGCCAAACGGATACTGAAACCCTTCACGACTGACTTCGCGCTCAATCCCAAGGCCATCTTTTGCCCTGGGCACGGCCTCAGCACGGGCGACAGGGTCACCTTCATCAGCAATGATCCCGGCTACCCAAGCGACCTCTCAGTTACGGACAGTGCGGCGGCTTGGAATTTTACGAGCGCCAATCTTCCAAGTGCCATTGTGGAGCGCCGGGTCTATTACGTGGCCAATGTCACAACCGACTCTTTTGAGCTTAAAGAGTTCAAGAATGATATCGCAACCTTGAACATCGGGAGCAACGCGCTTGCCAACCAGTCCATCGAGTGCGGCTGGGAATACAATGTGAACTTCACCGGGGGCACCTGGGATGTCACGTGGGCCGCAAGGACCAAATACGATGATTGCATCTGGCTCCTGGAGGTTTCCGCAAACGACTTTCCCGGGACGGCGACAACCGTGGCGACGGTAATCATCCCCAACACGCAATTGCTGTTGAACCAAATGACCGAGATCAACCCCCGGTACATCCTGGTTTGTCCTCCTATCGGAAGCTTCACCGATCGCGGGCCGGGAACCATCAATTGGACAAATTATTACGACACCTTCATGCCTTGGGTGCGGGCAAATTACCCGAATAACTACATCGACACCATGGCGATTTGGAGCGCCACCCGCACGGCAAAAGAGTTGAGCCTGCTTCTGGACCCGAAGACTCCCGAGTGTCTTTGGCTGGCGCAAACGGGGACGCCTACCAACGAAGCAAGTTGGCAGGTCTACCGGGTGGCCACGGCGGGAGCGCGCCAGACGTGGATCGGACCCGGCTTTACCCCTTTGCACTTAAGAACAAGTTTCGGGGACGATATTCATCCGAATAACGCAGGGAACAAGCTCATCTCGGATGCCGTCGCCGCTAAAATAGCAGAAAAAGGCTGGTAGCCGCCCCGCGAAATAATGAAAAAAGGCTTCCATTTGGTGACGGCGCTGATGGTTGTTGGAGTCGCGTTTCCCGGGCGCGCCGCCGAACAGAGGCAGGCGTTCTCCGAGGTGAGCGCGGTCTATTTCGGCGCCAAGGAAAACGCCGATGTGGATCGGATGAGCAGACTGGAAAGCGGGCAATTTTTCTCAACGACTGACTACGGCTTTGTCCCGGGCGAGGAATACCAGCTCATCGGCAAGACGTTCGGTCTGGTGAATTCGGCCGGGGGGATCTTTCTGCGCGGGCAGAAGCCGGACGCCTCTCTCATCAATGGCTGTGGCGATTGGCTCAGTGATGGAGGGAAATGCCTCTGTGGTGTGACGTATGATAAGTCTGAGCCAGGATGCCTGGTGGATCGCGTGGTGATTTATTGGGGCAATAATGTTCCGGAAAAGGGGAGCTGGGGGGCCTGCATTCAGGATGCCGAGGGGAATTTCAAGCGGATCGCGGTCGCTAATCAGAATGCCATATACCCCCAGGATCAGACGACCATCGAGTTTCCTCCTGCGACCGTGAAGACGTTCTACGTCGGCTTCAAGGCTGGGGAGAACGGAGCGAACTTTGTCTCGGTGCGGAAGATCGATCTCCACCGCTTTGAAAAGCGACAGTTGGATAACCGGCCTGCAGTGTGGCAGGCGGATGCCTACTGGGCGTTCTACGACTCGGACAAGCCGGGGACGCTGAAGGGGCTCCAGCTCTTCAACTACTATTTCAAAAACAAAAGCATGGGATTCCGTCCAGAGCGTTGCATGCTCAATAACCTGTCGCCGTTCGTCGAGCTCGATGGGAAACGCCTTTATGCCGCAAAAGCCGACTATCCGGTGCAAGTCCAAAACGTGGGGCGGGTGCAGACCTTGCGTTATGAGCTGAAATACACCCTGCCGGACGGCAAGGAGACCGTGGTGAGGGTGGTCGCGGTCTATGGGGTGAGTTTGAAGGAGACGATCAAGTTTGCGTTCCAGGCGTCCGGGCTGCCCAAGGGGGCGAGATTGGGGTTCGAGATGTCCGGCTCCCCGCAGTTGTTTCGTAACGATCTCGACCGCGGAGTGGGAACGCTCGTCGAGTCCATCGGCGCAGGGAAAACCTTTGACACTCCCGCCGGCCCTCTGGGGCTGAAGGTTAAGGGGACAGATAAGCTCCTGATGGTTGACGGGACTTCCGTCCGCTTTGATCTCTTTGCCGAAGGGAAGGAGTTGGAGGTTGCGCTCTCGCTGCCGCTCGGCCCGCTCGCCGGAGTTCAGCCCGGGATGGTAAACTACGCATGGTATCCCTCTCTGGCCAACCAAGGCGACGAAGGCGTCGCCCCCTTCAAGATGGAGGACTTGGAGCTTTTGGAGACGGTCAACCTGGCCGATCCAAATGATCCACATGAGGTTTACGACATTTCCAACGACCCGATGATCCTCAACTGGAAAAAATCCGGCGAGAAGAAGCTGCCTGCCGGGCTGGGTCGTCTGGAATCTGTGAACGATCCCGAGAATGGCAAGGTCCCGCTCGCCCAAGTGCTCGGGCAGAACTGCCGCGTGATGACGAACAGCAAAGCGACCAGCTACTTCCGCTTCAACCTGACGAAGGCACGCTTCGAGCCGGAAACCCCTTATGTTATTGTGGTCGAGCACGCCTACGACAAGGAACGATTCGGGGAATTTCACGCCGTGGCACTCGACCCGACAGGATTGAAAATCGTGGATGACAACTTATGGAACGCACCCAATCCCATGGGAGGCTGCGACACCGGCAAGCCACCCTACGAAGGGAAGTTCAAGAAGGAGCCGTTTTTCTTTTTTAGCAACCATAGGAACGAATACGGCAAGACGACCCAGATCTCGCTCTGCTTTTCCAACTCCCCCGTCGGAATGGATCTCGCTAAGGAGACGCGGCCGGATGGGCTGGCGGTGAAAAGCGTCAGCGTTTACCGCGTCAAAAAGATGCCCGCGCTGCCGGAGTTGGCTCCCCTTTTTCCCAAGGGCAACCGGCGGCACATCACGGTCGGCACAGAATCCTCGGGCAGCCCCTGGCAGCTGAGCCAGTTCCCGAAGTTAGCCGGGTATAATTCGGTTTTCTGCAATCACCAGATGCCGACGCAGCTTCTTTTTGGGAAGGGGTATAGCATCTCCCGTCCAGGGTCGCAGGCCGGCTGGCACGCCAACAGCATGGAATCCCAGCGCTGGCTCTTTGAAAGTGCGGCGGAGCATGGCGTTTGCGCAAAGATCTTCTCCCAGTCGCTGATCCCGCTCGGGTTCGAGGGATCAGATTTCAACAGCTTCGAGACCGCTGCCGGAACGCACGAAGGGCGGATCGCCTCGAGCGCCCCGCTCAGCCCGACCAAGGAGGAGCTGGCCCATCTCGCCAAGGCGCTGAATAAATCGATAGCGGCCCTGGCCGGCTACTCGTCGTTCAGCGACATCTCGGTGGTGGCTTCAGCTCAAAGCTTTTTCACCAAGCGCAACATGGACGACTTCAGCAAGCAGACCGGTGTGGAGTTCAAGTCCACCCCGGTCGAGCTGGAGAACATTCGGACGATGCTCGACTCCGACCAGAAGACGGTGGACGCCTGGATCAAGTGGTCGTGTCAGAAGCGCTACGAGTATCTGCAGTGGCTGCTCGACTTGGCGCGCAAGCACCGTCCTGACCTCTACCTCTCCATCAACCAAGGTTGGGAAGCCAATCCCCTGCAGTTTGCCTACATCGGAGTGGAGAATGTCCGCTTCGATCCTGCCAAGCTGACAGAGCATGGAATCCATAGCTACCACGACTTTCTGAAGTTTGTCTGCCACGACCCCTCGCTCTATGCTGGCAGTGACGGTTTTTGTTTCGTCCTGGAACGCGAGCGCTCCCGCAATCATGGCGACAGGCTGCGGTGGCCATCACCCTACACGCAGCCGGGATTCGAGCGGATTCGCGATGGCTTCAGCGGCGGGCTCGCGATCGCCATGCCATTCTATGACGAGAGCCCGAAGCCGCTCAAAGGTTGGACCTGCCCATACGTTCGCAACCAGCGGACCTTCCGCCGGGAGCTGGTGGAGGGACTTCTTCACGCCAACGCACGGGACGTTTTCCTCGATACCTTTTGGAGCTGGCCGTATGAAAGCCGACTCATCGACCTGCGGACTTTTGCCGTCCCGTTTCAACTCCTGCCCTTTGCCAAGCCTGAGGAATATCCAGGAAAGCTGTCCGACTCCGCCAAGCAAGCGGTCATCAAGAAATTCGGCGACCGATACGGCTTGATGAACGCAGGCGACCAGCCGACCGGCGCGGTCCTCGCCTTGCCAGCTGGCAAGTCGACCGTCATCGATCTTTCCAATGGGATCCGCCAGACCTTGCTCACGACCCGCAACCCGGACGGCGAAGCCGAGGTGAAAATTCCACTCGAGCCGTGGTCACTGAGAACTTTGGAAATCCAGTGAGATCCTCCCCGGCTATGAGGATGAGTCTTAAAATTCTGGCATTTCTTCTGCTCTCCATCGGGAATGGTTTCGGAGCCATTTGCTACGATGGGGTGAGCTTTATCGATTATCACGGATATTCACGATGTCCTGTGCTCTCCAACCCGACCACTCGGGTTGTGCTCGGACCGGATTGCGGCGGACGAGTTCTGGAGTATTCGATTAATGGGACCAACGCACTCCAGCTCGATCCGAATCAGGCGGGCTGGGTCGCCGCCCCCGACAAACCTCAAATTGATCCCTGGGGGGGGCGGTTTGACATCGGTCCAGAAAATGTCATCCCTCGCCATCCGAATCTTTGGTGCGGTCCCTGGCAGTCCAAAATTATCGGCCCGAGAAAAGCGAGGCTGACCAGCCTGCCGGATCCCGCGACAGGCGTTCAGCTCGTGCGGGAGTTCGAGCTGGCGGCAGACTCCAGCCGCCTTCACTGCACGCAAACCATCAAAAATATTTCTGACGCCACCAAAAACTGGTGTCATTGGAGCCGCACGTTTGGTGAGGGCGGCGGGATTTGTGTCGTTCCGTTGAACCCAGAGAGCCGGTTCCCAGCGAAGTTTATCTCTTACGGCCCCGGGGACGTGATGAATTACCGGCCCCAAAAGGATCCGTGTCTCACCGTCGAAAGTGGCTGTCTTGTCATTAGCGGCCCGCCGCAGTTTGCCAAGCTGGGGATGGATTCGTATGACGGCTGGCTGTCCTATCTGACCCGGAAAAACATCCTGTTCATCAAACGGTTCCCGGTCTATCCGGAACGGGTCTATAACGAGATGGCCGGCCTGACCGTTTCCATCTGCTACCAGAAGGATCGGTTTTGTGAGATCGAGCCGATCGGCCCGAAGGAAACCATCCGGCCCGGCGAATCCGCCTCCTATACCGAAGAATGGGAACTGTTCCCTTTCGAATATCCTCAGGACGGACAGATTGATGTCGCCAAGGTGAAAGCCATGGCGGGGAAGAGGAGCGACATGCGATGATGGCGTGCATGGAAAATCTGGCGCACAAAATAAATCTCGTTTAACGCCAGTCGGCCACCAGAGGTTTCCGTTGTAGCGCCCTGTAGCCACGCCCGTGCCGGGCGTGTTCCGAGCGCGTCCGGCACGGACGCGGCGCAAAACTTCCGAAGGAAAATCCGAGAGGGAGCGCACGCTTCCAGCGTGCAGGGTTCGGAATCCTGCCGAACCCATCCTCTCACGCCCATCCTGTGTAATCGGCATTGCCGCAGGCTACGACGCTTCTGCTATTTCCCGTTAGGTGTGCCAGAAGTGCTGCTTACGTTTGTCGGAAGAAAAGCGGCGTTGGTTCCAGGCGATGAGCCCGCCACCAAGAACAAGCGCGCCTATCGCGACCCATGTGGACGGCTCGGGGATGGCGGTGACGCCGATCTCGTAGAAGCCGTTGCCCAAGTCGGTCTGGAAGGCGGACTGGCCATTGACGGTAAACGCATTTGCCGCGAGGTTCGCCGTCTGGTCTTGATTGAAGATCAGGTGCGAGCTGGTCGGGAGCCAGTTGGTGACTTCAAGGATGTATGCGCCCGGCGTGAAGCTGGCGAATGTGATCAGTCCCGCGAAGGAGTTGAAGTCGAGGATCGAGTTGGCTGTGAGCGTGAGCGCGCCCACGCCGACCGTGCTGTTGCCTCCCTCGCTGACAGCAGCGCCGAATTTGATGGTGCCGTTGCCGAGGGTCATCGTGGCCGCGTTGTTGATCTGGTCGTTTTGCGAGAGCAGCAACGTGCCGCCGGTGCCCACCGTGACTGACGCTGTGCCGCCGAGTGCCGCCTGGCCGCTTGCGGAGGCGAGTTCGAGTGTGCCCGAGCTTACCGCCGTCGCGCCGGTGAATGTGTTGTTGCCCGAGAGCGTTGTGGTAGTGGCGGCCCCGCTCTTGGTCGCAGTGCCGGTGCCGTTGAGGATGGCTGACGCTGTGCCGTTGCCATTGAAGACATAACTGCTGCCCGTCAAAACCCCCGAGGTTCCCGTGACCGAGCCATTTGTCAGGGTGACCACCCCGACCGTGTCGCTGAACGTCTTGATGTCGAGTGTGCCGCCATTCACCGTGACGGCCCCGCTGCTCAAGGAATTCGTCACCCCATAAGCCAGCGTGCCCTCGCTCACCGTGGTCAGGCCTGTGTAGGTGTTGAGCCCGGAGAGAACTTGTGTGCCTGAGCCGGTCTTCGTAAGAGTCATGTTGGCGGAGCCATTGGCGATGACGCCGGAGTAGTCGTGAGTGACGCCCGATCGCGGGTTCAGGGTTAGAGCGGTCAGGCCGGTGTATCCGGTGGTGATGACCGACGACAGGTTTTTGCTGCCGATGAGACCTCCGATGGTTGCTGTGGTGATACCGCTCAGAGTGATGTTGCCGCCGCCGGATGTGTCGGCGGCGCTATTTTGCAAAGCCAGATTGTTTCCCAACTTAAGAGTGCCTTTTTGGATCAGCGTGTTGCCGGAGTAGGTGTTCGTGCCGTTGAGGGTCAGCGACGAAGTCGTGGAGTTTTGCGTCACAGCGATCTGCCCAGTGCCGTCGCCGATCACGCCGCTGATGACGACGCCGCCAACGCCTGTGCCATTATTGTTGATCGTCTTGGTTCCAGCGGAGTTGGCGGTAATCCCGCCGGTGGTGAAGGACAAAACTCCAGGGTTTCCACTGTAGGGCTGGCGGGAATTATCGAGGATATTCAGACTGCTGTTTAACAGAACAGGTGCCGAGATAATGCTGTTTGCAAAGGGTGTACCAGAGGTGCTGTATTCATAGACCTTTTCTATCGTGGCACTGGAGGCACCGTTGTCGAGGATCAGCGAAAGACCGGCGTTGGCCGCCAGTGTGTAGCTATACCACCCGCCGCCATATGTATAATCAGGATCACCCATCTGGAGCGTGCCCACCGTTTTAGATGTGATATTGATGGTGACGGTCCTGGCGGCAGTGATGTCATACGTCAACGATGCCGTGGCTCCTGCCGCATCTGGCACGGTGCCTGACCAATTGCCGGCGGTGGTCCAGTTGCCAGAGCTGTTGACATTCCATGTGGCCGCGCGGGCGGGAGTGATGGTGAACGCGCTTGCGGCGAGCAGGATCGCGAGAGCCGCGAGGCGGGAAAAGTGATTTTTCATGCGGCGAGATTACATTCCCGGATCGGTCCGGCGCAATCGGGCCAAACACGCAACATTTGCGGGAAAATCCCCTGTTCGGGTTAGGGAAGTTTCCTATTTCGTGTCGGATGCAGAGCACGCCCGACACGGGCGTGCTACAAGTACGCAGCGCTTCAGTGGAAGCCGAGGAGCTGGTTGGAAGAGTCGAAGAAAGCGGTTTTGCCCGGGTAGAAGGTTTTTGCGGTGCTGAGGAATTTTCTGGCTTCTGGGATATTTTTATTTTGGAACTGACGTGCGGCGTTGGCGTAGTAATAGGCGGGGGTGGTGCCGGCGGGGGAGAGGCGGTCGAGGCAGGAGTTTGCGAGATCGGTGTTATTTTCGAGGAGCGCGCAGAGGAAGAGCCTGTAGAGGAGGATTTCGTCCTGCGGCCTCGCGTCGAGCATCCTGCGGAACTGGGCGGTCGCGGCGGGGTAATTTTTTGTTACGAAGTCGACCTCGGCGAGGTTGAACGCGGCGTTGAAGCTGGACGGGGCCACCTCGAGGGCGAGCGAGTAATCCGCCCGCGCGCCGGCGTAATCTTTGCGGAGGGACTTGATGGCGCCGGAGAAAGTGAGGACCGTCGGGTGTTGGGGCGCCAACGCTTTCAGCTTCTCAAGATTTTTTTCGGCCTTGTTGAGGCGCTGTTGTCCGATGAGTTTTGCGGTGTCCTCCATGAGTTTTGCGAGGGCGGCTTTGGGATCCTGAGGCGGGCCGCCCGCCGGGTTCCCGAGCCAAAAGAGAAGCAGGGCCAGAAGAAAAAAGATGGCAAACCCGCCGAGGTAGAGCCGTCGGAGCCGCGGGAGCGGGGTGCGCCTGTGAAAGCGCATGATCCGCCGCCACAGCCGCGCGGCGGCCGCGGCGGTGGGCTGGAGGACGTGCTTGCGGAGCTTCCTCCAGCCGGGCTCAAGCGGACGGAGCACGGGCTGCACGACGCGGAGAGTTTTTTTTCCGCAGATGCGGACGAGCTTTTTCCGCCGCTCCGGGTTGTCAAGGATCCGCTGGATCCGGATCGAAAAAACGACCGTGGCACCGACGCCTTCGATGAGCCGGCGGACAGCGCGTTTTTTTGTTTGCGGTAGAGGGTTCAAGTCGGGAACCGTTTCTGGGGTCAGGCGTCCGGCGGTTCGGCGTGTTTTTTTCTCTTTGGAGGAAGGGAGGTGCGTGGTTCCGAGCGGGATTCTTCGGGTGCGCTGGCCGGTTTCGGCGGTTCCTCACCGAGTTGGATTTCGTGATCGAGGTAGGTTGAGGTGTAGTCGCGGACCGCCGCGTTGAGATCTGTGGGGGAAGGGTTCCAGCCCGCTTCGAGGAGCCTTCCGAGAAATGCCTGCTCCGGCTGCGGCGGGGGAGGCTCGTAGCCGAGGGTGTTGTCCCAGACGATCTTCCCTTCGCTCCCGGTGGCGGCGAGCACCGCCCGCGCAAGGTCGCCGGGCGTGGCCGACGCCCCCGAGCCCAGCTCGTAAATTCCCTCCGCAATGTGGCTCTGAGACAAATAAAGAGCGACGCGCGCCGCATCGAGGATCGAAAAAAAATCGAATTTGCGCCGCCCCTCCGGAGCATCGGGCCCGAGCGCGGGCGGCAGCCGGACGGATCCGGTCGAGCGGATTTGGCTGTGGCAGGATTTGACCAGCCCGCCAAGGCCGGAGCCCGGTTGCTCGCCCGGACCAAATAGCTGGTGGTGCTTCAAAGAAATGTAGTTCTTGTCGGGAGATTTCGAGACGGCGTATCGGTCGAAGAGGCACGAAAGAACCCCGCCGGGCGTCCGCGGACGGAAATTTTCCGGATGGTGCCTTGCCTCGGCCGGACCGATCGCGCCCATCGAAGCGGCCGGGGAAAGGGCGATGAACCGTCCCCCGGATTTGAAGATCGCGGCGAGAAGGAGCTTGGGGAAACCGATGGAATCCTCCGCCCATCGGTCGAGGAAAAAAACGTGCGAGAAATCCGTCCACTGGCGGAAGCGGGACGATTCCTTGACCTCATCGTGGGAAAGGAACTCGCGGAATTTGAGTGTCGGGAGGCCGCTGCAAACCCCGTCGCTGAGTGAGTCCGTGATCGTGATTTCCCGGAACCCGACGGCATTGAGTTCGTGGACGAGCGCGGCCCCGAAAAAATCCATGCCGCCGACGACGAGGACATTCCGGAAGCGCGAGGCGACCTCTTTGTTTTGGATCGGGCGGATGCCGGGGGATTTTGCGGTTTCCAAGGTGGCGAGTCCTTTGGCGAAAGCAGACGCAACCTCCGAATGGGGAATGCCAGGGAGCGGCGGGGCGCCGGATTCCCTTGTGTCGGGAGCCTTCTGGCTTCTTGTTCGATGTCTGTGCGATCGCGTAAATCTGCGGAGCAGATGCTCGTGCCTGATGTTCTTCCGGATCTCGCTGAGCGCGTCGCACGCTTCAAAATAGATCTCGCTCGCGTTGCGGACAATCTTCGCCCGGAGCCTGCTCACTCTGCGGACGGCACGGCGCAGGGACTTGGCGAGGCGCGCCGGAAGCGTCTTCCAGGCAGGCGGAAGATTTTCGTCTTCCAGCGGCAGTCGTCCGGGCTCCGGCTGATCCCGACTGGTTTTATTGTCGTTTTCCATAGTGCGAAGCTTCCGCGCGACAGAACACGCACCCGGAATCCACGAATCGCATTCTTAGATCAAACCGGACGCCAAATCACGAAAAAAGTATCCGCCCGGAAGCCGTGGGGCGCCTCTCCGATAAGTGCAAACCCACCGGAGCGCGGGCATCCTGCCCGCTTGTGGACGAAGCGGGCGAGACGCCCACGCTCCTTTCAACCCGGATCCGGATTTTGCCCGCGAATAAAGCCAATGAACGCGAATAAAATGAGGAAGATAGGAAAAGGTAACACGGAAATAAGCAACCCGTCTTTTCCTGCTGGAAGTCCTTTTCATTCGCGGGGATTCGCGTGATTCGCGGGCCTCTTCCGCCGTTTTCGGGTTTAACTCCGCTTGCTCAGAAGGGAAGCCCTTCGCAGGCCCAGAACGGTGCAGCCGGCGAGCAGGGCAAGGGCGGCGGCCCAGGTGGAGGGCTCGGGCACGGCCACCAGCTCGCCGCCAACAAACATCCCTCCTCCTCCGCCGATCAGTGACGAACCGCTGTCGGAGTAGAAATTGACGCTGCCCAAGTTTGCCCCCCAGCTGGAGGTGCTGCTGACCAGGAGCTGATCCGTGCCCCCGGCCGTGCGCGGGGTGCCGCTCCAGTTCCAGATGTTCAGGATTTGTCCGGGCGTCCACGACGAGACGGCACCGAGCGTCAGGATGTTGTTGCCCGAAGCGATGTTTCCGAAATCAATCGTCGAGGTGGCGTTCAGTGTGAGTGCGCCGAGCGTGCCGGTAGTGAGATGGATTGTGCCTCCGTTCAATGTCGTCGCGCCGCTGACCGAGCCACCCGTGCCGGTGAGGGTGCCGTTGCCGATGGCAAGCGTGCCGGTGAGCGCGCCATTGTTTGCCAATGCCGCGCCAGAGGCCAGGGTCACGCCATTGGTCGAGGCCACCGTGCCGCTGAGGGTGTTGCCGGCGCTGTTGAAAGTTGTCACGCCCGTGTTGGCCCGGTGGGCCTCGACCGTCTTGTGGCTCAGGTGGAGCTGCGCGGCCACTTCTTTGGTGATCAGGCCACTTCCGATCATTTGGAAAACTTCAAACTCGCGTGGGGAAAGGCGTCCGATGGGCGAAGCGCCCGGGGCGGGGCCGGCCACCCCGTCGAGGAGCCGCTGGTTCATCTGCGGGCTGACGTAAACCTGCCCGTCCAGGATGTGGCGGATGGCCTCGAGCACTTTTTCGGCACCGGCGTCCTTCATCAGATATCCGCGTGCGCCGGCATGCAGCGCCCGTTCCGCGTAGAGCAGCTCGTCGTGCATCGACAGCACGAGCACCGGCATCGCGGGCAGGATCGCGTGAACGTTCTTGATGAGCTCCATCCCGCTGCCATTCGGCATGGTCAGGTCGGTCACGATGAGATCCGGCTTCGCGTGAGGCAGGTCGGCCATCGCCGCGCCGGCATCGCCGGCGTCGCCGGCAACTTCGAGGTCAGGCTGGCGGTTGATGATGGCGGCCAGCCCTTCCCGCGTCATGGGGTGGTCGTCCACCAGGAACACCCGGCGCTTCGCGGGGCGGGCTTTCTTTTGTTGGGAGAGGGGGTCGGGCTTGGTGTGCATAGTCAGGGAGCCGGGGTTTTCAGGGGGACGCGGCAGGTGATGGTCGCGCCCTCGTCTGGCTTCGAATCGATCTCCAGCGAGGCGCCGATGGCCGCGGCGCGGTGGAGCATGCTTTTTATTCCCATTCCTGGCTTTTGCATGATCTGCTCCGGCAGCCCCCGGCCCCAATCCCTGACCTGCAGGAGCAGCGCGTCCTGGTCATACCCGAGGCGGATCCGGATGCGCGGCGTCCCGGCGTGTTTGATCGCGTTGCTCACGGTTTCCTGCGCGATGCGGTAGAGGTGGAGGGAGCATTGCGGATCCGCGAGCGTCACCGGGTCGGGGCAGTCGAATTGGCACTCGAGCTTGCCGGGGACGTGGATGAGGGAAGCCAGTTGTGCGAGCGCGTTCATCAAGCCGTCCGCTTCCAGATCCATCGGCGACAGGTTGTGCGAGATCGCCCGCGTGGACCTGACGCACTCCTGCAGCAACAGGCGGATCTGGCTGGCCTGCTGCTGAAGCTGTTCCTGGTTGGCCGCGAAATCCTTTGCCGACAAATCGTCCTGGAGGAGAAAGCACTTCATCTCGAGCGCCGTGAGTTGCTGGCCGAGGCCGTCGTGCAAATCGTGCCCGATGCGCTGCTGTTCGCGGTCGCTGATGCTGAGAATCACGGCTTCGAGCTGTTTGAGATGGGTGATGTTGCGGACGATCCCCTCGGTGACTCCGTCGCTGTCGTGCGCAACCGTCCACAAAGTCACGGCGATGACGATCTCATGGCCGTCTTTGTGGCGGACCGACAGCTCGATCATCTGCCCGAAAGCCGGGGCGGCGGCGGCACCGGCCAGCGCCTGCTCTGAAACGCGCTGCGATGCGCTGAAGGGTTTGGGCACCAGGAGATCGTGCAGTTTTTTTCCGAAAGCCTCTTCCCTGCTGTAGCCAAAAAGCAACTCGGCTGCGGGATTCCAATAGGAGATCTCCCCTTGGGAGTTCAGGCGGAAAATGGCGTCGTGGGCGGATTCCGTAATGGAAAGCAGCCTCTGCTCGCGCAGCAGGATTTTTTCCCGCTCCTCCTCCACCTGCTTGCGCCGGGTGATGTCGCTCAGGACGATCCGGAACTCGGGCGCGCCGTTTTCGCCCCGGGCGACAGCGAGCGTCCAATGCGCCCAGAAGGCCGTGCCGTCCGGCTTCACCATCCGCAGATCGCACGCCTGAGGTTCACCGGACTCCACGAGGTTTTTGCGCTGCCGGTAGTAGATGTCCTGGTCATCCGGGAAGATGAAGCGGGTGAGCGGCTGTTTGACCGCCGTGCTCCGATCGGCTCCGAGCAGGCGGGTGGCAAAGAGGTTGGCCTCAAGGATCAGCCCGTGCTCATTGAGGGTGCAATAGCCGACCGGTGCCAAGGCGAATATCTCGAAATACCGCGCCCGCGAGGTCTTCAGCTCTTCCATCGCCCGGCGCAGTTCCTCGTTCTGCATCTCGAGCTCGATCCGGTGCACCTGCAGTTCGTGGCGGCCCTCGTCTTCCGCCGAAAGCGGAGTTTTTCCCCGGCTGGTCTTCGCGATCTTTTTTTCGGCCAGGCGGCGCAGTCCGGCCATCTGTTTCGTCGGGCTGTCCATGTCGGTCATCGCGTGTATTCCTTCAAAAAGACAAATCCCGGAAATGCATCTGGCTTGGCACGGGGTTCTTGGAAAACTGGGCTGATAAGATTTTTTTCACAAGCCATTCGCCACTTGGTGACATCCTTTGGCTGCGGCGACCGGCTGTCAATACGTTTCAAGACCGACATACGTTTCAAGCCGGATTTTGTGTCCGCGTTGCATGCGCAATCGGGATCGATCAACTTTGGAGGCAAAACATACACACTTGGGTTTTCTAAAGAAAATGACGCCAGCGCCAGTCTGAAATCGCTCCGTGAATACGTTCCGAAAGGCGAGACGGTCGCAAACTGGACAAGGATGCTGGCCCGGCACGAATTTTCCGGAATCACCGCCGCCGAACTGGCCATGGGCATGCAAAAACAAGCCAAGGCCGATAACGCAGAACCTTCCCTTGCCACGCGCTGACCTCTATCAACGAAACTCCAATGCCTTGGAGTTGGCGGAATACAGGCTCAACAGCATGAGAGTCAACAGCGCGAATCAAATCGGTTATGACTGAAACAGCAAGTCACGCTGAACATCTATTACCAGGAGTGCACGCTTCATCGCCATTCGTCAATCAGCCGTCGAGGAGATTCAAACTGGCCTTTGGTGAGTCTGGAATTCGTGAAAATTACGCTTTCTTGCCTGCCTTCCGTGCTACCCAGCGAGCCCTCATGTTGGCGGCGAGTTTGGCACGACCAGCAGGAGTGAGCCCGCTCTTCCGCTTCTTCGATTTGGCTGGCTTCTTGGCAGTTTTGGCCTTGCGGGCTTTCTTCCCCTTTGCCGTCTTGGCTGGTTTGAACGATGTGACCGCTTCTGCGACTTCGACAATCGAGGTGACCGCCCCTTTGAGGGCTTTGGCGATCTCGGTTTCGACTTCTTCGACGCCCTTGATGAGTTGTTCCTTCTTCTCCGTCAGGGTGAGCAGACGGCGGATGGATTGGCTGGTGATGTGGGTTAAGCTCATAGTTGAGAGGGAGCAAACGACAATTTGACAGTGTTTGGCAATAGAAAACTGTGAAACAGTCCTTGAACCCTTATTGAAACTACCGTGCCTTTTTCTGACTGGCAGGCCGTCTAAAACAGGCACCATCAATTATGACGAGGCAAGACAGGGATATTTACCGCTCTGGTTCTGTGCAATTTCATTGTTATTTTCCTGGAATGAGAGGAACAAAGAATGCTGATGGATAAATCATTTTCAAAAAATCAGAAAGCGGAGATCACATCGTCACTTCGGCGCTATTTCACCGAGAACCTCGACTGCGATCTGAGCGAAATGCAGGCTGGGTTCCTTCTGGAGTATCTCATGAACGAGATCGCGCCTTTCGCCTACAACAAGGGAGTCGAGGACGCGCAGAAATGCTTCCTGAGAATGACAGAAGATTTGCCGAGCACATGCTTTCAGGAACCCATGACATTCTGGAAGAACCAGAAGAGCGTATCGGGTGGAGTCAGTAGAAAACCGAGCGCGTGATACGGGTCAGACTGGTAAAATAACGACACGGCATCCAATTTCACCGTTTTTCTCTGCCGACGCCCATTGAGAGCCAGTCCAATCAGCGTGAGCAAAATCGTGATTCGACCTATTTCGATCGAATTCTCTTGCTTCAACCGCACTGTGAGGCAGTTCCTTTTCTCTTATTTCTGAGCCAAATCCACGCAGATGATTTCGTGATCGTTTCGCACGTAAGCCCGGCGATTAGCAAAGGCGGGATGAGACCAGACCACCTGACGACCGGCATCATGATTGTCCGGCTCAATGACATGCGCCCGGCTGATCTCCTCGTAGCCCCTTGGCGTCAGCCGAGAGATAATCAAATCGCCTTTTTCGTTGAAAAGGAAAAAACGGTCTTGATTCCTGACCATGAAGGCATTGGCCCATCGCGTTTCCTTGCCGTTGGCTGTGGTGGCGCTGAGAGTTTCCCAAACCCGCTCCCCGGTGGCGGCCTTGAGGCAGCGCAATTGCCCGTAGCTGCAAACGCCGTAGAGATATCCGTCCATCAGGAACGGTGTGCTCATGGTTGAATTTAACGTATCGGTGTTTTTTTCGCTTGCCCGCTGACTTTGCCACAGAGTCGAAGCCGCCGGTTTTGAACTCTCCAGCCTAAGCATCCACGAGCCGTTGAAAAAACTGGTCAGGAAAAGCAAATCCCCCATCTTGCGTGGCACAGCGATTGTCATCCCGGAGCGAATGGGCTCCGACGACTTCAAGGACCAATAAACCTTGCCCGTCTCGGGGTCCAACGAGTTGACTGATTCCGGATGCCAGATGATCAGCTGCCTGACCCCACCCGCCTCAACGATCACGGGGGAACAATAGCCTGGTTCCTTGGCACTCAACGCCCGCCAGATTTCCCGCCCTGTGTTCTTGTCCAACGCGACGACCGTTGAATCGGAACCTCCAGCCAAACAAATCAGCTTGTTGCCGTCCAGCAAGGGGTTTCCGGCGAAGCCCCACACCGGGGCCTTGATTTTGAAGTCCTCTTTGAAATCCCGCGACCACACGACGCTTCCCGTCACCGCGTCCAGACAGAACAAATTGCCTTCCGCCCCGAGCGAAAAGACTTTTCCCTCGCTGACCAAAGGGGTGGTGCGCGGACCCGAGGGGTAGCTGAGCGCGTAGGGACAATCGTATTCGTGCTGCCACAGGAGCTTGCCATCCTCAGCATTCAGGCAAATAATCCGCTCGGTGCTGGAGTTGCTTCCTTGCGTAGTTTGGGTTGCTGAGTTATCTGCGGTTTTGGTAATCCGGCGGTCGAGAACGTAAACGCGTCTCTGGGCAACTGCCGGTCCGGAATAGCCAGAGCCGATTTGAGCGCGCCATACCACAGGCGGTCCACTGGCTGGAAACGAGCTGACAATGTCGGTCTCGCGCCACACACTGTCCCGCTCCGGTCCAAGCCACTGTGGCCAATCGTCAGCTCGAAGACCAGCAGCGAAACTCATCAGCAGTGCTGTCAAAAATACTCTGCGCATAGGATTTTTCATTATCGCGACAGTCTTTCGGTTTTCGCAATAGAAGCACTTTCAGTCACTTGATCCAATTTATCTCCGGCGGAGCATGGTGCACCGTCCGCTGGAACGGGATTTTCGGCAGCCCGAAAGCCATGCAATAGCCGATGACATGGTCTTCGGGAATGGCCAACCATTCCCTTGCTTCCGGCACGAGCTCAGTAATCGTCCAATAGGCGAGCCCATCCCAAACAGTGGCAAGCCCATGAGTGTTGGCCAGCAGTTCGAAATAACTCAGTGCAATGATGCAATCGACTTGGGGAGTCGCCATGCTCCGCGAGGCTGAGGTGACCACAAAATGCGGCGCACCCCGGAAGAGAATGTCGATTTTATCTTCCTTCCACGCTCGGGGATAGTTGGCGAACGATTCACGCCCAGGAGGAAGACCCTTAGCAGAGGCTTTTTCGATGCCGTCAAGTAGCTTGTCGCGGAACACGTCAAGCTTGGAATAGTCGTCAATGACGGTCCAAAGAACTCCCCGACAGTTGCGGCCCGTGGGTGCGGCACTGGCAATATCCAGGATCTCGCTGATCTGCTCCGAAGGCACGTTTTCCCGTTTATACGAGCGGTTGGAGCGCCGACCTCTCATGAGAACCTCCATGCTGTCCGGAGAGGGAAGGTTGCCATCAAGCAGCAAGCTCGCTTGCGGGTTGCGACCGAGGATGGAAATGGCACCATGCGGGCAAATGGCGAGGCAGTGCTGGCAGCGGTAGCACTGGTCGGATTTCTCCGCGATCAACTGTACAGGACCTTCAGGGGCAAGGGTCAATATCTTGGCGGGGCAATCGGCCATGCAGCGTCCGCAGCGGTTGCACAGTTCTGGATCGACGGAAAAAGCAAGATCAGGGAGAGATTCCATGGAGCGTTTGGGTGATGGCGACCCTGCGGAAGGGTGTTTATGTGGATCCTTTACAGGCAGTGCTTGGCAGATCCTCGCCTTCAACCGTTGTGCGGGCAAGAACAATCAACCATCGCAAACTGGAACATCATAGAGAACAGTGCATTCCCCACTTGCTGACCTGCCTGCGACCGTTAAGATTCAAAGTGGTGCCTGAGCGGGCCGTCAGATGAGTGAGAATCCCTCCACAGGAGGTCATCCATTTCTTTCGGATCTGAGCAGCGAGACGATCTTCATCCAAGGATAGCATATGGGGACTTCTATAAACTCATTAAACAATAGGACTGCACACATAAATGAAAGTTTGTGGAGCAGGTTGTGCTTTTTCAGGTGGTGGGCCTCGCCGCGTTCGAGCACGCCGCACAGGAAAAGGACAGCCTGCGTGATATAGCGACTCTTGTTGAGCATCGCGCACTCGGCGTTTCCGCTCGCAACGGCGCCAGTGACCTCCGCCCGCGAGGGAGATCCTGTTCTGGCCAGCGTCTCGAGGATCTGCGTGGCCCAGATGACCGGGACATGCGCCGCCTCGCAGAGCCAGAGGATTTCCTCCTGGACTTCCGAAAGCCGGGCAAAACCGATCTCGACCGCCAGATCCCCGCGCGCGACCATGATTCCCAACGACGGCCATTGCTGGCCGGCCAGGATAAGTTCCGGCAGGTTTTCAAATGCCGCGCGATTTTCGATTTTCAGAACCCTGCCGGTCTGCATCTTCCTCGGTGTGCTCTTGTTTGCCTTCGGTCTCCACCTCGTCGCCCTGCTCGGGCTGGGGTGACGATCCAGATCTGGAACAGCTTTGGGATGAGATTGCCAAGGGGCATCGATTGGCGACGCTCAACCGGAAAAAATATGGGGGTAGGGCAGCCGTTGACCATCGGCATGTCTCCGCGTAATGTCCGGCTATGTTGCGCCGATGGATTTTGCCCGGGCCGGCGGATCCGCTGGCGTCCGGGCGGCTGCTGCGGGAGTTGAACGTTCCTGCCTTTCTGGCTTCACTGCTGGTGCGGCGGGGGTTCGGCGACGTTTCTGCGGCGGGCGATTACCTCAACCCGAAGATGCGTTCGCTGTCGGCGCCGGAGCTGCTGCCCGGGATGTCCCGCGCCGTCGCCCGGGTGCTCTCCGCGGTGAGCGCGCGCGAGCGGATCGTTCTTTATGGGGATTACGACGTGGACGGCATCACGTCCCTGGCGATCCTTGCGCGGGTGTTGAAGGCGTTCGGCGCGCAGGCGGAGTGCTTCCTGCCGATGCGCGTCGGCGAGGGATACGGGCTGAGCGCCGCCGGGGTCTCGAGGTGCTGCGAACTCCACCGGCCGCAGCTTCTGCTGGCGGTGGATTGCGGGACGACGTCGGTCAAGGAAATCGCGGACCTGCGCTCGCGTGGGGTGGACGTCGTGGTTCTCGACCACCACGAGCCGGGGCCGGAGCGTCCGGATTGCATCGCGCTCGTCAACCCGAAAAGCGGTCCGGATTTTCATTCGCTCTGCAGCGCGGGGATCGCGTTCAAGCTTGCCCATGCGATGGTCAAACAAGCGCCGGTCGCGGGGCTCGACCTCCGCGAGTATTTCGATCTGGTCGCCCTCGCGACCGTGGCCGACATCGTTCCGCTCACCGGCGAGAACCGGATCTTCGTGCGGCACGGACTCCGGCAAATGGCCAAGACCCGCTGGCCCGGAATCGCCGCGCTCATGGGGGTTTCCGGCGTGGTTCCACCTGTGCGGGGAGGGGATGTCGGGTTTCGGCTTGGCCCGCGGATCAACGCAGCCGGACGGCTCGGCCCCGCGCAGGACGCGCTCCGGCTGCTGCTCACCGACGACCGCATCGAAGCCGGGCGCCTCGCCGCCGGACTCGACGCCCACAATTGCGAGCGCCAAGGGGTCGAACGCTCGGTCGTGCGCGAGGCCGAAGAATGGGTCGCCAAACATTTCGACAGCTCCCGCGACACGGCGATCGTGGCCGGCCGCCGACGCTTTCCCGCCGTGTTTTTCAACGCGCGGACGGAAGACCTGCCGCGCCCGCCGTGGGATGTCGCCTACACGCTCGATTGGAATACCTGGCAGGGCCGCACCGAAGCCCAGATGCGGATCGTCGAAATCCGCAGCGCGGCTTGAGCGGGAGTGCGGCAGCGCGCGGAAAATTCACAAAAAGGAATTGACCGATCAACATGTTGTGTTCGATTGTCGGAATCGTTCCCCGTTTGCACAAAATATGCGATGCCCAAAGTGCGGCTCAGTAGAAGACAAAGTGATTGATTCCCGCCTGTCGAAAGACGGGGGGAGCATTCGGCGACGTCGCGAGTGCCTGGACTGCGAGACCCGTTTCACGACTTACGAGCAGCTTGAACGCATCGAGATGCTCGCGATCAAGCGCGACGGTCGCCACGAGCACTTCGACCGCCAGAAACTCCTCGGCAGCATCGCCAAGGCCTGCGAGAAGCGCCCCATCGGGCTCGAGGAAATGGAGGCGGCGGTCGAGCAGATCGTCTTGGATCTCGAGACCGCCCAGGAGCGCGAGGTGTCCACCCGGATCATCGGCGCAAGGGTCATGGAAAAACTCCACGGCCTCGACCCGGTCGCCTATGTCCGCTACGCCTCGGTTTACCGGCAGTTCCAGGAAATCGGCGACTTCATCGAGGAGATCCAATCGTTCGAAAAGCGCGGCGGCCGCACGCCCGCCCAGCCGGAGCTCTTTTTCAAATCATGATCGCGCTTCGTGACGGGCTGCCGCTGGTGCGATTTCACGACGGGAGCGTGATCAACTTCGAGCGCCGCTGGCTTGTCGCCGCGCTCCTCCGCGCCGCCGAGGCCGCCGGCTACAAAAAATGGTGGCTTGCCGGCCATGTGACCGAGAGCGTGACCTGCTACCTCGAACAGGATTTCAACGCGCAGGTGGTCACGGTTCCGCGGATCGAGAAAGCGGTCCAGTCGGTGCTTCAGGTGATCGGCTATTCGGATGTCGCGCAGCATTTCCGCACGATGCCGCCCCCGGTGCGGATCTCGCTCGAGGAAATCGCGCGCGATGCCGGACAGGGCTACGAGCTTCTGTTTTTCGAGCTGCTGCGCGAGCGGCTGCGGCATCTGGTGGTCTCGGAGACCGAGCAGGTCGAGCTCTGCGACCTCCACCGGTGCGTCAAGCGTCTCCGCTCGGCAAAAAGCTGGCGCCGCGACTGCTCCGGCCTCCAGGGGGAAATCGTCTCCTTCATCCGCGGCGAGCTCCGCCACCGCGCCAACGACCTCCACATCCAGCTCACATGACCGTTTTTGAAAAAATCGCCGCTCGGGAAATTCCGGCCGACATCGTCTTCGAGGATGATCTCTGCTTCGCGTTCCGCGACATCGATCCGAAGGCGCCAGTGCATATCCTTGTTGTTCCGAGGCGCGTGATCCCGCGCATTGCGGAAGCCGACGATGCCGGCCTTCTCGGGCATCTTCTTCTGACGGCCGCCCGCATCGCGAAATCCGAAGGCGTCACCGGGTTCCGACTCGTTGTCAACAACGGTCCGGACGGCGGAGAAACCGTCCCGCACCTCCATGTCCACCTGCTCGGCGGGCGCCCCCTCGGGTGGCCGCCGGGCTAAGGAAGCGCGCCGTTGACGGGTCGCGGGCGGACGGGTAGATTCGCACGCTCGCGGCCGGGATCCTCCGGCCGGAAACCAAGCAAAACCATCCATGCAAGCCGACTGGGAAATCAAATCGCGGGCACATGCCTGCGCGAGGACGGGACACGAGTTCGTGCCCGGCGAATTTTTTTACACGCTTCTGGCGCGCGAGGGGGACGGATTTTTCCGGGAGGATCTTTGCGAGGTGGCCTGGGAGGCGAGAAACGAAAACATCCAGCCGTTTTCGTTTTGGCGTTCGAAATACGAGCCGCCGGCCCCGCGTCCTCCCGAGCCGCTGCCCCGCGACGACGCCGAGGGCCTCCTCCGTCGGCTCGTGGCGGAAAACCATCCGGCTTACAAAAATGTCCGGTATATCCTGGCCCTGATGCTCGAGCGCAAGCGGATGCTGCGGCCCATCGAGAGCAGCGATCCCGACATGATGGTTTACGAGCATGTTGGCACCGGAGAAACCATCGTGCTCGCGAACCCTCACCTGAGCTTCGAGCAGATCCCGGAGGTCCAGCGCGAGGTCAGCGCGCTTCTGTCCCCGGATTCCAGCATCGCCTGAACATTCAGGTTGCATCCGGAACCCCCTCCGAACATAAGTGCTCCCGTCATGTCCGCATTTATTGATTTTTTTCTTCACGCCCAGGACAACCTGAGTGAGTTCATTAAGAACTACGGGGTTTGGATTTATGCGCTGCTCTTTGTGATTGTGTTCTGCGAAACCGGGCTGGTGGTCACGCCGTTTCTTCCCGGTGACTCCCTGCTTTTTGCCGTGGGTGCGCTCGCGGCGCAGGGGCTGATGAAGGTGGAAATTGTCGCCCCGTTGCTCTTCGGCGCGGCAATTCTCGGCAACACCACCAACTATGCGATCGGATCGTGGATCGGTCCCAGAGTCTTTCACTTCGAGTCCGGGTGGTTTTTCCGGAAGGACTACCTGATGAAGGCGCACGCGTTCTATGAAAAATACGGCGGACGTGCGATCACCTTCGCCCAGTTCATGCCGATCGTGCGCACGTTCGCGCCGTTCGTCGCCGGCGTCGGCAGCATGACCTACCGGAAATTTATCGCGTTTAATTTGCTTGGGGCCATCCTCTGGGTTGGGATCTTCGTCGGCGGCGGATACTTTTTCGGCGAACTGGCGATCGTGAAAAAGAACATGGAGCTGGTGATCCTCGGGATCATTGTGGTTTCCGTCCTCCCGATCGTTTTCGAGTTCGTGAAAGCCCGCCTGGAAAAAAACCGCGGGGCGTGATGGCGCGATTCGATTTGGTGGTTGATTCTGTTTTGGTCATCGGCTACATGAAGATGCCCCGCATCCTGATATCTGCGGGAACGGGCATGTGACATGCAAACGGACGAGGGAAATTTCTGGGATCCCCAGCACAAGTGGACGAACATTGACCGGGAGAATCCCCCGAAGCGCTCGGCTGTGGATCGCGTCGCGGATTTCCTGGAGATCTATGCGCTCTACGATGAAAAGACGGCCGCCGAGCAGGCGAGCCGCTGCATCCAATGCCCCGAGCCGGCGTGCGTGGATGGCTGCCCGTTGAACAACCGGATCCCCGAATGGCTGGCGGCCACGGCGGAGGGAAACTTTCTTGAGGCGGCGGTGCTGTCGCGTTCCACGAGCAACATGCCGGAGATCTGCTCCCGCGTCTGCCCGCAGGAACGGCTGTGCGAGGGCTCGTGCATCCTCAACGGCAAGTCCGAGTCGGTGACGATCGGCGCGATCGAGCGGTTCATCAACGAATACGCATTCCGGGTTCTCGGCACCGAGGTCGAGCGCACGGCGCCCAACGGCTTCCGCGTGGCGGTGATCGGTTCTGGCCCTGCCGGGCTGGCGGCGGCCGACCAGCTGGCGGAGCTCGGATACGCGGTGACCGTGTTGGAAACCCAGAACCTGCCCGGCGGACTGCTGGTCAACGGGATCCCCTCGTTCAAGCTGGAGAAATCGATCGTGGCCCGTCGCATCCAGATCCTGGAAAAGCGAGGGGTCGAGTTCCGTCTCGGGGTCGCTTTGGGCAAGGACGTCTCGCTGGGCGAGTTGTTGCGTGATTATTCCGCAGTGTTCCTCGGCTTCGGCGCGCAGGAGGCGAAGCCGCTCGGCATCCCGGGCGAAAACCTTTCTGGAGTGGTGCAGGCGCTTCCGTTTCTCATCCAGAAAAACGTGGACTTCCCGGTGCTCGACATGCCGCCGATTGATGTGGCGGGCAAACGTGTGGCGGTGCTGGGCGGCGGCGACACCGCGATGGACTGCCTGCGCACGGCATTGCGCTGCGGTGCCAGCGCGGCATTCTGCCTCTATCGTCGCGACCTCGCCAACATGCCCGGCAGCCGCAAGGAATATGGCAATGCGCTCGAAGAGGGTGCCGTGTTCCACTTCCTCACGAATCCGACCGCGATCGAAGGGAACGAGTCGGGGGCCGTGGCCCGCGTGCGTTGCGTGCGCATGGAGCTTGGCGAGCCGGATGCCAGCGGGCGGCGCAAGCCCCGGGCCGTGCTGGGCTCCGAAACCACCGTGGACGCGGACTGCGTGATCGGAGCTTACGGATTTGATCCGGTGCCGTTCCCTCCAGGGAGCGATCTGGCGGAGGTCAAGACCAACGAGTGGGGCGGAGTCGTCGTTGATGCAAACCAGATGACCAGCGTGCCCGGGGTCTTCGCGGGCGGCGACTCGGTGCGCGGCCCCTCGCTTGTCGTCCATGCGGTTCGCGATGCCCGCAAGGCTGCGCTCGGCATCCACCGCCACCTCGGCCTCGCCCGGTAATCACGCCGCCCGCTCGATTTATTTTCATGGCCCGACTCAATTCCCACTACCTCAAGCTCAAAGCCGGCTACCTGTTTCCCGAGATCAACCGCCGGGTTCAATCCTTCGCCGACGCGAATCCCGATGCGGCCGCGCGCCTGATCCGATGCGGCATCGGTGACGTGACCGAGCCGCTTCCCGCCTCGGTCCGGCGGGCGATGCACGAAGCGGTGGATGAAATGGGCGCACGCGAATCGTTCCGCGGATACGGCCCCGAGCAGGGATACGCATTCCTCCGGCGGGCGATCGCCGAAAATGACTTCCGCGGGCTCGGGGTCGCGGATGACGAGATTTTTGTTTCGGACGGCTCGAAGTGCGATTGCGGGAACATCCTGGATATTTTCGGCGACGACAACCGGATCGCGGTCATGGATCCGGTTTATCCGGTCTATGTGGACACCCATGTGATGGCCGGGCATACCGGTGTCGGCAACGACGCCGGGCTTTACGAGGGGCTCGTCTATCTGCCCTGCACGGCGGAAAACGGATTTGTGGCGTCCGTGCCGCAGGAGAAGGCCGACATCATCTACCTCTGCTATCCGAACAACCCGACCGGTGCCACGGCCACGCGCGGGCAGCTCACCGCGTGGGTCGACTACGCGCTTGCGAACGATGCCGTCATTCTCTTCGACGCCGCCTACGAGGCCTACATCAGCGATCCTGCGATCCCGCACTCGATCTACGAAATTCCCGGTGCCAGAAAATGTGCGATCGAGTTTCGCAGCTTCTCAAAGAATGGCGGTTTCACCGGCGTGCGCTGCGCGTTCACCGTCGTGCCAAAGGAGCTCGAATGCACGGCGGCCTCCGGTGAGAGACGCCCGCTCCACCCGCTCTGGAACCGCCGGTTCAGCACGAAGTTCAACGGGGTCGGCTATGTCACCCAGCGTGCCGCCGCTGCGCTCTACTCGCCGGAAGGCCAGGCGGAAGTTGCCGCGCTCATCGCGCACTACATGGGGAATGCCGCGATCCTGCTCGAGGCGGCCCGCGCCTGCGGGCTCGCGGTTTACGGAGGCGCGAACGCCCCATACATCTGGGTGCGCGGCCCGCAGGGGATGACCAGTTGGGAGATTTTTGACAAGGTGCTCGGCGAGGCAAATGTCGTCGTCACCCCGGGCAGCGGGTTCGGTCCGGCCGGCGAAGGCTACTTCAGGATCTCCGCATTCAACAGCCGCGCCAACGCCCGCGAAGCCGCTTCGCGCCTGCGCGCGCTGGCGTGGTAAACCTTACGCCTGCCCGGCCCGCGTCGCGGCGACGAATTCCTCCGCCGCTCGACGGATCTCTCCCGCGACGTCCGCGCGGGCTTTGGCAAACTTCGGACGGAACCACGGGAAAAGCCCGATCACGTCATGGACCACGAGAATTTGTCCGTCGCACGCGGGACCGCTCCCGATCCCGATCGTCGGGATTTTCAGCGAGGAGGAGATTTGTTCCGCGACCGGCGGATGCACGAGTTCCAAAACCAGCGCGCAGATGCCGGCGTCCTCCAAGGCCTTCGCACTCGCCAAAAGATTTTCCGCCTCGGTGTCCGAGCGTCCCTTGATCCGGTAGCCTCCTTCCTCGCGCACCCGCTGCGGCAGCATCCCGAGGTGGCCGACCACCTCGACCCCCGTCGCCCGGATCGCCTCGAGCATCCGCAGATCCCCGCCCTCGATCTTCACCGCATCGGCCCCCGCCCCGATCAGCAGCAAGGAATTTTCCGCCGCTGCTTCCGGTGACGCGCAGCTTCCCGCCGGCAGATCCGCGACCACCCACGCCCGGGTCACCCCGCGTGCCACCGCCCCCGTGTGGTGCAGCATGTCCTCCATCCGCACCGACGTCGTATCCGGATGCCCCAGCACGACCATCCCCAACGAATCCCCGACCAAAATAATGTCCAGCCCCGCCTCGTCCAACAACCGCGCGGTCGGGTAATCATAAGCGGTCAAACACGCGATCTTCCCGCCCGTGCGCTTCGCCTCGATGAGAAAATTAGCGGATCTTTTCATTCTGAAATTTGTTGGAATGGTCTCATGAAAAGGAAGCCGGGAAAACCTTTGTTCGAGGGCCCGGAGCGATTTTTTCCAAGCGCCCGCACAAGGTGCGAAGGGATTCCCGGCCGCCGGCAAGGATCCGCTCCGGGCAGATATCGGCCAGCGGCTTCAGAACGAATAGCCGTTCCGCGATTCTCGGATGCGGCAGCGTGAGCGAAGGATGCGACAGCTTGAGATCATCACAATAAAGCAGATCCAGATCGATCGTGCGCGGCCCGTGGAACGCATGGTCCTTTGGCCGTCCGAACTCAACCTCGATGGATTGCATGCGCGCCAAGAGATCGAGCGGGGAAAGGGACGTCTCGATCTCGATGGCCGCGTTGAGAAACGACGCGGATCCGTCCGGACAATCCACCGGCTCGGTCTCGTAGATCCTGGAACAAAGGATCGCCTCCGCGCCTTCGTGCAGGGCGAAAAGATGCCTCCGCGCCTCCTGAAAAAAATGCAGGCGATCCCCGAGGTTCGATCCCAGTGCGATGCCGGCTTTCATGGGTTCCTGTTTCAATCTTTATGTCCCGGATTCGGCGGCACGGGCCCATTCGAGGAGCTTTTGGCGGAGCAGTTCTTTCGAGGGCAGGTAGAGCTGGTATTCCTTGGCGTGGATGTTGGCATCCTTCGGCAGGGTGAGCTTCACCACTTCGGTGATGAGCCTGGCAAGATCGGTGGGCGTGGCCTTCGCGACGACGGTTCGTTTTTTTGTGGGAGGAAGGGCGGATTGGAGATTTTCTCGGAGGTCAGGCATGGCAGAAAAGGGAAAAGGTTTAGCGGTTTCTTTTCGCGGTGCGGGCGCGGTAGGGCGGGCTGTCTTCTTTGGCATGGAAGCCGATCTGCGGTTTGGGTGGAATGGGCGGGGGATTGAGGAGCGGCTGGAGTTCCTGCCAGATCACGCGCAGGTCGTCGTCGTGTTCGAGGAGCTTGGCGTCGATCTGGGCGAGTTTTTTCAGGACATCGGATTGCGCCATGAGGAGTTCGCGTTGTTTGATGAACGCCCGGACGACATACACGCTCATTTTGGCAGCCTCGGGACTGTTGAGGACGTTGGCAGCCATGAGGGCACCGTGCTCGGTGAAGG
>JBAXXD010000005.1:0-85818 GCA_037128135.1 Verrucomicrobiia bacterium | reverse complement strand
TCGCAAAACAGCGCCCGGTGTTGGTTCTTGCTTTTCCGCAACCTCGGGATGCCCGCGCGCTGGTCGTGGTGGTTCCTCTCACATCCCAGCAACGGGGATTGCGTGGGGAAGTGGACATTGGTAAGCCGCGCTGGCTTCCCAAACATTCCGCAGTGAACGTCCAAGGGTTCGCGAGCATCGATCAAAACGCCCTTCTTCGCAAACTCGGAAGGCTGCCAGAGGCTCAGCTCCAAATGGTGAAAACGGCCATCCGAGACTTGTTGGACTTGTAGCCTTCCATCGGCATCGTTGGGCAACGAATCGGATCGCAAGATTCCACAGCGATGAAAATTACTGTCTTCCTATAATCCAAAGGACTGACCCCTCAGACAAAGGACTGACCCCTCAGACCCCTCAGACGATCACCTTGTATGCCCGTTGCGGGGCTATTGTGAATTAATCTCCTCGTTTGACAGACTGCCAGTCATTCCAAGTCGGCGAGGTGAATCCAGTTGCCGTTTCAGAGTAAGAAACCGTGAATCCACTGGCACAGTTACTAAAAACTCCGCTTCCCATTGTTGGAGCATTTCCGGAAAATTGCGCATTTTTCAGCCCGCTGCAACGGGAGAATGCGCCACTTCCGATGCTTGTGACGCTGGGGGGGATGGAAATGATCGTGATCCCTCTACAACCAGAGAACGCCCCGTTCCCGATGGTTTTGACGCTCTTGGGGATGGTAACGCTCGTGAGCCCAGCGCACTCGCTGAATGCGCCACTTTCGATTTTTGTGACGCCAGTGTCAATGGTGACGCTCTTGAGGCCGTTGCACCCAAAGAATGCCTGCCCTCCAATGCTTGTGACGCTAGAGGGGATAGTGATGCTCGTGAGCCCTCTGCAATTCTGGAAGGCATCACTTCCGATGCTTGTGACGCTGGAGGGGATGGTAACGCTCGTGAGCCCACTGCAACCGAAGAATGCGTGCCTTCCGATGCTTGTGACGCTGGAGGGGATGGTGAGGCTCTTGAGGCCGGTGCAACCGAAGAACGAATTTCTTCCGATGCTTATGACGCTAGAGGGGATAGTGATGCTCGTGAGCCCTCTGCAATTATCGAAAGCGACGCTTCCGATGCTTGTGACGCTGGGGGGGATTTCATAAACTCCAGCCTTTCCTGCGGGATACTGAAGAAGAGTGGCCTTGAGTTTGTCGAATAACACCCCATCAACACTGCTGTAATTTGAATTTGAAGCATCCACCGATACTGAGGTCAGCCCGCTGCAACCTCCGAACGCGCCTGTTTCGATAGTTTTGACGCTGGAGGGGATGGTGATGCTTGTGAGTCCGGAGCAATCCTCGAATGCGGCTCCTCCAATGCTTGTGACGCTAGAGGGGATAGTGATGCTCGTGAGCCCTCTGCAATGTTGGAACGCGGAAGCTCCGATGCTTGCGACGCTGAGAGGGATTGTGATGCTCTTGAGATCGCTGCAATTATAGAAAGCGCGACCTCCGATGCTAGTGACGCTCGAGGGGATAGTGACATTGGTGAGCCCGCTGCGACCGGAGAACGTGAGATCCCCGATGCTTGTGACGGGTTTCCCATTGATGGTTGCTGGGATATCCAAAACACCGACAGGCTGGGTGACACATCCGGTGATCGTGATCGAAGATTCCATGTCAATGTAGACGAAGTTTCCAGATGTCGCCGCCGCAAGTGGAGACAGAGCAGCGGTGAGACAGAAAAGAAAAGGCGGGAGAACAATCTTGAGCCAAAAACCGCGCGGGATCTGCTTTTTCATGAAATCACCATGCCTGATTTGCGAGTCGCGAGAAAGAAGAAAAATCGCAACCTGTCCTTTGGATTATAGGTCTCAATCCATTTCGTTGCCGTTGTGGGAATTCGGGGTCAAAGATTTCTGACGATTCTTCAGATACGCGGAGTGAAAGGTCATTACCAAAGTCCGGCGGGTCGCCGGACACCACACGCTGGAGTGCGTATGCTCCCCGGAAGGAAGCGTGATTGTCACGCGAGAGCGGACTATTTCTCCGCAAGGGCGACGAACTCCTCCACGGTCAGGCCGCTGGAACGGATGAGGCTTCGCAATGTTCCCTTGGCTACCTCTCGATGATCGGGAACGGAGAGTGTCGCCATGTGGCCGTCTTGAACCAGAATCATGTGGCTGCCGCGTTGCCGAGCCAACTGCCAGCCATCCTTGGCGAACGCCTTGACAACATCACGCCCGTTGAGTGTCGGCAAGGAGGCCATCAGACGGCTACCTCGACTTGCTGCATCTCGACGGTCAATGGCAGGCCGCGTTCGGCCCGGACTTCCAAACATGCGGAGATCGCCTCGCGGATATTGGCGAGGGCTTCATTGCGGTTGTCTCCCTGGCTGACACAGCCGGGGATGGAAGGGCATTCGGCTATCCAAATACCGTCCTCATCCCGATCAAGTGTGGTGACGAACTTCATGACTGCCAACATACCCTCCTTTTTCGTTTTTGGAAAGCTGTACGATTACGCTTCCCTTCCGGGGCTGGGGAAACGCGGGGCATCCACGAGATCGAAGACACAACGGTTTGCGTCCTTGCCATCGGGATTCGCGGTCAAAGATTTCTGACAAATCTTGCGCGCTCAGATACACGAAGTGGAAAGTCCGGGGTCATTGAACAAGATCCGGCGGGGCGCCGGAAACCGCACGCGAGGGGGGCGGATGTTGACTGTCGGGGCGGATGTTGACTTGCACGCTCCCGCGTGTTGCGCTCTTCGGGGGCTGCCTGCGGCAGTCTTCCGAGCGGCACCCATTGCCGCCTTGGTTCGCCGGAGGTTTTTGGCAGCGGGCCAAGTCCAGAGTGAGTTCCAGCTTCTTACCGTTTTCCGCGCAAGTCATTTTGTATCTCGTCGTGGTCCCCGGCAAAATCAAAGGAGAGCAAGCCTTTGTCCGCGACAAAAATCAACCGCCAAGCCAAACCTGTGCGACACTCGTAAACGTGCCTGCCGAGTTTTCTGATGGAAAGGCCGGTGTGGGCGTGCGGATTTCCAAAGCCCTCCAGCACCAGTTTGAGCGTCTCGGAATTGTCGAGCCGCACTCCCTGCGTCCCGCGTTCTTACGCTGATTTGGAGGCGGGTAGCCGCAAGCTCAACGCCATGAGCAGGGCTGAGCGCCTTGCTTACTTGAACGCTCTTGGGGAACGCGTGCGGGCAGAGTTGCGTCCCAAGCGTTCGCTGGCAGCCGCATCATAGCCGCGATCTCCAATCCCATGCAGAGGAATGCAGGCTCATCCGCAAAAAGTGTGTTTATTACGAGTTTTCAGAAGATAGACAATGGGCATGCCGCCTGCGGCGGGTAGCGTGGGTCGAATTGTTTGAACCACTAATGAAAGAAATATTTCCGCCGCCAACGGCCGGCGGAGGGAGAAGAGGCAGAACCGGGATTCCGGTTCGCTGGTCTGCGGGAACAAACAAGCTCGCAAGCTGGCTTGCAGAGTTGTTTCCTCCCGCAGACCGAAGATCGCAGCGCGATCTTTGCCTCTCTTCCCTCTGACAATACTGGAGGACGGGGCCATTGGCCCGGCCAGATGAGTGGAGATGAGTGGTTAACTTTCTCGATGAAATACCCCGCCGCAGGCGGCTCAATTTATTGCCCTGTCCTTCTTCTATGCACAGAATTTGCGGAAGAGCCGGAATACATCCGTTTCTTTCGAGAAAACGGGGCTTCCGTTTTTTGAAACCCGGGAAGAAAGCCATCCGTCGTTTACGGCGGAAGAAAACATGTTCCCTGTTCCGCTACAGGGAAAACTGGAACGGAGCTCTACTTCAAGATTTCGCGGAGTTTTCTGGCGGCGGGGGCTGGGACGAACGGGCTGACGTCGCCGCCGAGGCGGGCGACTTCCTTGACGATGCGGGAGCTGAGGTAGGTGTAGTCTTCCTTGGGGGTGAAGAAGACGGTTTCCAGGCGCTCTTCGAGTTTCCGGTTCATGAGCGCCATCTGGAATTCGAACTCAAAATCCGAGACCGCGCGGAGGCCGCGGACGACGGTGAAGACGCCGTGCTCGCGCGAGAAATCCACGAGCAGTCCGGAGAGCGCGACGACTTTGACCGCAGGGTTGTCGGCGGTGCTTTCCTGGAGCATCTGGATCCGGTCCTCGACAGAAAAGAGCGGGCTTTTTCCCTCACCGGTGGCGACCGCCACGATGACAGATTCGAAGAGGTGGCACGCGCGCGCGATGACGTCGAGGTGGCCAAACGTGACGGGATCGAAACTCCCCGGGTAGATCGCGCGGCGGTTTTTCATTCCCATTCGATCGTGGCGGGCGGTTTGCTGGAGACGTCGTAGCAGAGGCGGTTCACGCCCTTGACCTCGTTGATCACGCGGGCGGAGATCCGGCCGAGGAGATCATATGGCAGGCGCACCCAGTCGGCGGTCATGCCGTCGTGGCTCTGCACGATTCGGAGCGCGATCGTGTAATCGTAGGTGCGCTCGTCTCCCATCACGCCGACCGAGCGCACGGGAAGGAGCACGGCGAATGACTGCCAGACCTTGTAATACCAGCCCGAGCGTTTCATCTCCTCGATGACGATCGCATCGGCATCGCGGACGATACGGAGACGCTCGGGAGTGATCGCGCCGAGGATGCGCACCGCGAGGCCCGGGCCGGGGAAAGGCTGGCGCTGGACGATTTCCTTCGAGAGCCCGAGCTCGGCGCCGACCCGGCGGACCTCGTCCTTGAAGAGCTGGCGGAGCGGCTCGACGAGCTCGAACTTCATCCGTTCGGGGAGCCCGCCGACATTGTGGTGGCTCTTGATGAGCGCGGCGGGATTCCCGGAAATCGAGACGCTTTCGATCACGTCCGGATAAAGGGTTCCCTGCGCGAGAAAACGATATTCGCCAGGTTCCTTCTTTTTGAGCCCGCGTGCGGCGGCCTCGAAGACCTTGATGAATTCGTTGCCGATGATCTTGCGCTTGCGCTCGGGATCGGTGACGCCTTTGAGCTTCGCGAGGAACGCCTTCGAGGCATCGACCGTCTGCATGCGGATCCGGAATTCCCCCGCGAACAGCTTCTCGACGGCCGCCGCCTCGTCCTTGCGCAGCAGCCCGTTGTTGACAAAAATGCAGGTGAGCTGGTCGCCGATCGCCTTGTGGATGAGCGCGGCGGCCACCGAGGAATCCACGCCCCCGCTCAGCCCGAGGATGACCTTGCCGCCGCCGACCTGCTCGCGGATCTCGCGGCACGTGCGCTCGATGAACGACTCCATCGTCCACGACGCCCGGCATCCGCAGACCCGGTGGACGAAGTTGGCGAGGATCTCCTTGCCGCGCGGGGTGTGGACGACCTCCGGATGGAACTGAAGCCCGAAGATCTTCCGCTTCGTGTCGCCGATGACCGCATGCGGGGAGTTCTCCGTGCGGCCGAGCGCCCGGAAGCCCGCCGGAAGCTTCGTGATCTTGTCGCCGTGGCTGTTCCAGACATCCAGCTCAGCAGGAAGGCTGTGGAAGAGCGCGCAGCACGGGTCGCCCTTCAATTTTCCGGGGCCGTATTCGCGGCGGTCGGACCGCTCGACCTTCCCGCCCAGCCCGTGCGCGATCAGCTGCATCCCGTAGCAAATCCCAAGCACTGGCACGCCCAGCGCATAAATTTTTTTATCCGCCTGCGGAGCGTCCGTCGCATAGACGCTGGCCGGGCCGCCGGAGAGGATGATTCCGGCCGGCTTCAGTGCGCGGATCGCGGCGGCGCTCGTGTGGAACGGGACGATCTCGGAATAGACGCTGCACTCGCGCACCCGGCGCGCGATGACCTGCGTGTATTGCGAGCCGAAATCCAGGATCAGGATTTTCTCGCCGGTTGGTTGATGGTCGCTCATGGAAAAAATAGAAAACAGACGTCAGTCACCGGCGGGGGTTTCCCCGGACGGCCCGCAGGTTCAGCGGTATTCCGGGCCGAACGAATCCCGTGTGGGATCGTTCGGGACGATGCTCCCGCGGCCCTGGATGCCGTCCTGGAATTGCCGCCCGACACCGGAGGCGTTCTGCTCGGTCACCGAGCAGCCTCCCAACAGGAACAAAAGGGCCACGCTGAAGAACAAGATCACGCCTTTCATGCGCCGCAGAATAGTGATTTGTTGCGTCATGGCAAACACGATTCCACCGGAAACGCTGCTGGGATTTTACCGGCAGGGATTTTTTCCGATGGCCGACTCCGGCGGGATCCGCCTGTTCTCGCCGGATCCGCGCGGCATCATCCCGCTGGAAGGCTTTCAAATTCCCCATGGCACGAGGCGGGCGCTTCGCGACCCGGGCTTCGAGGTGCGCTGGGACTCGGCGTTCGCGGAGGTGATGCGCGCTTGCGCGGATCGCGACGAGACGTGGATGGACGGCACGCTTTTCCGAAGCTACGCCGGCCTGTACCGGGTCGGGCACGCGCACTCGCTCGAGGTCTGGCGCGACGGACTCCTTGTCGGCGGGCTCTACGGCGTGCGGATCGGCGCGGCGTTCTTCGGGGAGTCCATGTTCCACCGCGTGACCGGCGCCTCGAAGGTCGCGATCTGCCACCTGGTCGCGATGATGAAATCCGGCGGGTTCCTCCTGCTCGACACCCAGTGGGTCACGCCGCATCTCGCGCGGTTCGGCGCGGTCGAAATCCCGCGCGCCGATTACCTGCGTCAGCTCGAGACCGCGATCGCCGCCCCCGCCGCCTGGCCGGCCGCCCTGCCGTCGGGCACGGAGGTCGAGAAATCGATCCGCGGGCACATGCGGAATTCGATTTCATAACCAGCCGGCTGCAAACCCGAAAACGGTTTTGTCGCTGGGGGCACCGGGCTTTTCATTTTTTCTCCGGAGAAACGCATGATCTCTTTCATGTCATTATTGCCATGAACTGTCCGCTTCCACCAGACGACCTCCGCCATGTCGTTGAGGGCCGTCGGCTCCGCGCTCTTGTCGGGGCCTGCACTCTTTGACTCCTCACTGGCAGCCTGATACCTTTTCCACCGCATGAGCGCACTTCCGAAAACCTTTCTTTCCGCCGCCGAATACCCGGCCGCCGAACGCACGGCGAAACGAAGAGCAAGTTCTTCGTCTCGCAGTCCGAACCCCGCGTCGAACAATTCCTCCGCCAGCCGAACGACGAATGGAACCTCCGCTTCACCACCGCCCCGGCCGCCCTCGTCACCCTCCCCTCGATCGCATGCGAAATCCCGCTCGCCGAGATCTACGACCGGGTGGATTTCCTGCCGGTTGCCTCGCCGGAACCCGACCCGCGACGGGGCGTCCAGAATTGAGAAAGCCGGGTCGGCGTCACTCCGCCGCAGGGATATCTTCTGCTCTTTTTTGTTCATATCCGTGATAATCCGTGAGATCCGGGGTTAAAGATAACTGCCATGAACCGCCCGCTTCCCCAAGACGACCTCCGCCATGTCGTTGAGTCCGTCGGTTCCGGTTGGGACGAGCTTCGAAACGCGCGCGTTCTCTTCACCGGGGCGTCCGGTTTTTTCGGGAGCTGGATGCTGGAATCGTTCCTCTATGCGGGAACACAATGGGATCTCCCTCTCCGGGCCATTGCGGTGACCCGTGACGCGCAGCGCTTTTCTGAGCGCCTCCCCCACCTCGCGGCCGACCCCCGCGTGGAAATCCTGGAATCCGACGCGGCCACCATGCCGGTTCCGGAGGGTCGGGTGGATTTTATCATCCACTCGCTTGTTCCGGGTGCCAGCTCCGCGCTGCCGGAAATGGATGTGTTTTTTCAATCGGCAACGCAGCGCCTGCTCGACATCGCTGTTCAAAAAAATTCCCAGTCCTTCCTTCTTTGCAGCACAGGTGCGGTCTACCAGCCCCAAGACCCGCCCGCTTCTTTTTCGGAAGACGATCCGCTCGTTTCTCTCGATGCCCCGCTGTCCTACGGACAAATCCGCAGAAAAGTCGAAGAGCAATGCCTCGCGGCATGGAAAAGTCATGGCACCGCCGTGAAAATCGCCCGCGGGTTCGCGTTCGTCGGGCCGCGGCTCCCGCTTGACGCGAACTTCGCCATAGGCAATTTCATCGGAGATGGATTGGCGGGCCGCCCGATCGCAGTCAAAGGCGATGGGGCCGCAGTCCGCTCCTATCTTTACGCCGCCGACATGGCCGCCTGGCTATGGACCATCCTGCTCGATGGCCGGTCGGGATGTGCGTTCAATGTCGGATCCGAGGAAGACGTTTGCATGGCCGACCTCGCCAGCGCCATCGGCAGCCTGTTTGGCGCGCAGCTGGTCCTTGAGGGGAAGGAAATGCCAGGGACCGCGCCAGCAGTCTATGTTCCCCGCACGATCCGCGCGCACACCGAACTCGGCCTTCGCGCATGGACCGGTTTGAACGAGGCCGCCGAAAAAACTATCCGGTTCTCCGCCGCGAGCATTTCTTCAGAATGAAATCGAAAACCCTGCATCGCCCTTGTCCTATCTGCGACTGTCCCTCCGTCCAGGTCCTGCACACCCAGCGCTTCACACTCAGCGAAGGGCATCCGCTGCAGGATCGTTACGAGGTGGTCGCCTGCGACGCGTGCGGCTTCTGCTTTGCGGACACCTTAGTCTCACAGCCCGCCTACGACGCCTACTATTCAGCGATGTCGAAATACGCGGACGGCACCACTTCGACCGGAGCCGGCGTTTCGCCGTGGGACGCCGGCCGTCTCCATCAACTGGCTGGCCATGTGGCGAAGTTCGCCCCCGCCCTCTCATCGAGAATCCTTGATGTCGGCTGCGCCGGCGGCGGACTGCTTGCGGCACTTCAATCCAGCGGCTACACGAATGTTTGCGGGATCGACCCCTCTCCATCGTGCGTGGAGATAGCCAGCCAGGCGGCTGCGGGAAGGGTTTGGACCGGCACGCTCTCCGGCGTTCCTGCCGGGATCGGGACCTTCGACGGAATCATCCTGAGCCATGTGATGGAACACGTGCGCGATCTTCGGGATGCCATGGAGCGTCTCCGGAGTTTGCTGAATCCCGGAGGATGGGTTTACATCGAGGTTCCCGATGCCACGCGATACGAGCAGTTTCTGGTCGCGCCGTTCCAGGATTTCAACACCGAG
Organism: Verrucomicrobiia bacterium; assembly: GCA_037128135.1. Taxonomy (GTDB): domain Bacteria; phylum Verrucomicrobiota; class Verrucomicrobiia; order Chthoniobacterales; family Terrimicrobiaceae; genus QYQL01. The sequence continues at coordinate 76,782 of JBAXXD010000005.1, read as the reverse complement.
CACATCAACCATTTCTCGACGACCAGCCTGGCGAACCTCTTCCGGACGCGCGGCTTTATTCCCGAGGCCGGGGGGACAAAGGAAATCTACTCGGCCAAGGACATGCCCTATCCTGCGCTGTTCTGGTTTGCGCGGGTGGCCGGTGCCCCGCAGCCGATCGAGAAAGACGAACTGCTGCGCCCGGCCCTTGACGGCTACATCCGGGCCTCGGCGGATCGGATGCGGCGCCTTGACGAGACGATCCGCCGCGCGCTCGACAGGCACCTCTCCGTGATCGTCTGGGGCACCGGGCAACTGACCATGAAGCTGCTCGCCGAGACCTGCCTCCGTGAGGCAGCCATCGAGGCCTTCGTGGACGGGAATCCGGTCAACCAAGGCAAGGAACTCCTGGGGCGCAAGGTGATCGGAGGAGGGGATTTGCCTCGCGGCACAACCCCGATTCTTGTCTGCTCGCTGATCAACTCCACAGCCATCATCCAGGCCATCCGCAGTCTGGGTTTGACCAACCCCGTCGTGGAGCTTTCTGATAAACCCGAATGAGCACAATCCGCGTTGCCGATTACGTCATCCAAACTCTTGCCGACCGCGGGGTCGGCCACATTTTCATGGTCACGGGCGGAGGAGCCATGCACCTGAACGATGCCATCGGACGCGAACCGCGCGTCCAATACATTTGCAACCACCACGAGCAGGCCAGCGCGATGGCGGCCGAGGGGTGCGCCCGTGTCACCGGCCGGATCGGCGTGGTGAATGTCACCTCCGGACCCGGGGCGGTCAACGCGCTGAACGGCGTGTTCGGCGCCTTCACCGATTCGATTCCCATGCTCGTCCTCTCCGGGCAGGTGAAACGCGAGACCTGCCTGCGCACGCACGGGCTCACCGGAAAACTCCGCCAGTTCGGCGACCAGGAAATCGACATCGTCTCCATGGTCCGCCACATGACGAAATATGCGGTGATGGTGGCCGAGCCGGAGTCGATCCGCTACCACTTGGAGCGGGCGCTTCATCTCGCGGCCACCGGGCGGCCGGGACCGTGCTGGCTCGATATTCCCGTGGATGTGCAGGGAGCTGCCATCGATGCCGCCACGCTTCGCGCATACGATCCCGCCGAGGATGCGCAGGAATCCGACGAGGAGTGCTTGCCGGAAATCTGCCGGAGCATCATCGCGAAGATCTCCGCCGCAAAACGCCCGGTGATCCTGGCCGGCAGCGGTGTCCGCATCGCAGGCGCTGTGGATGTTTTTCAGCGCGTCATTGAAAAGCTCGGCATCCCGGTCACGACGGCGTGGACACACGATCTCATCGCGTCGTCGAGCCCGCTTTTCTGCGGGCGCCCCGGCAGCATCGGCGACCGTCCTGGCAACTTCACAGTCCAGAACAGCGACCTTGTTCTCGTCCTCGGATCGCGCCTGAATGTCCGGCAAGTCAGCTACAACTGGGCTTCATTCGCGCGCCATGCCGAAAAGATTCAGGTCGATGTGGATCGCGCGGAATTGGAAAAGCCGATGGTAAAAATCGACTTTCCAGTATGCAGCGATGCGAGGGTGTTTCTCGAGGAGATGGATCGGCAGCTCGGTGCCCATGCGCCTTCACCGGCCCATGGTGAGTGGCTGGCCTGGTGCCGGCAGCGAGTGCAGCGGTATCCCGTGTTTCAGCCGGAAACAAAACTTTCCCGCGGGCCGGAGATCAATCCGTATCATTTCGCCCACGTGCTCTCGCGCGAGCTCGCTGCGGACGACGTGATCGCATGCGGCGATGCCACCGCCACGATCGTGACCTTCCAGTGCGCGGACATCCAGCTCGGCCAGCGGATGTTCTCGAATTCCGGCGCCGCCTCGATGGGGCACGACCTGCCCGCAGCGATCGGCGCGGCGGTCGCGCGAGGCGGGAAGCGGGTGATCTGCCTCGCCGGCGACGGCAGCCTGCAGATGAACATCCAGGAGCTGCAAACGGTGGCGCACCACCGCTGGCCGATAAAGCTCTTCGTGCTCAACAACGGCGGGTATCTCTCGATCCGGCAGACGCAGTCGAATTTCTTCGGCCTAGAAGTCGGCGCGACACCGGCGAGCGGGGTATCGTTCCCGGATCCGATCAAGCTCGCGCAGGCCTACGGTCTGAACGCGAGCCGGATCGAGGGGCCGGATTTCACGGAGGCCCTGCGCCGCGTTTTGGCGTCGCCGGATCCGGAAGTGTGCGAGGTGATGCTGGACCGGACGCAGACATTCGAACCCAAGCTGACATCCCGCCGCCTGCCCGACGGGCGCATGGTTTCCTCTCCCTTGGAAGACATGGCCCCGTTTCTCAGCCGCGATGAACTGCGCGAAAATATGATCGTTCCGCTCGCGGAGGAATAGCCATGGACCTCCCTTCGGCAAAGCTCAGGCTGGCGGAGTTGTTCGCCCGACATGATGCCCCGCTCCTGCCCGCGCCCGGCGCGACGCTGGCAGTTTATGGCGCGGGCAACTGCGGGCGCGATGTGCTCCGCGTTCTCCGGGAGGAAGGCTACAAGGTCGCCGCGTTTCTGGATGCCCATGCTGCGGAAATTGGGCCTGTCGGCGGTATTCCCTGCCATGCGCCCGGCAGCCGCGAAGCCCTTGATTTGGCTCGGGCCGGGATCCCCGTGCTGATTGCTGTTTTCAATTTCACCGCCGACACCGGCGCGATCGAAACATCACTCCGGCGGGACGGATTCAAAAGCGTGCTGCCCTATGCCTGTCTCGACGCGAAATTTCCCGGCGGGTTGAAATCCCGTTTCTGGCTGGCAGGGCGCGAGTATTGGGATGAGCACATGGCTGACATTTTTCGCGGCCTCGACCTTTGGGAGGATGACAGGAGCCGGGAGATCTACGTCGAGCTGGTGGAGCTGAGGCTGACCTCGAACCTCCAGCTACTCCGGTCGCCGGATCGCGAGCATCAGTATTTCCCCGACGACCTGCCTCCATTGCGCGAGCCGGTGCGGCTGATCGATGCAGGGGCTTTCAACGGAGATACTCTGTCCGCCATGCGGGCGTTTGAGATCGAGGCCGTCGCCGCGTTCGAGCCTGACCCCCGGAATTTCTGCGACTTGCGGTTGTGGTTGGACGGCGAGGGGTCGGGTTTGAAAGATGTCGTGCTCTTTCCATGCGGAGTGGATTCCGAGACGGTGATGCGAGGCTTCCAGCCCGGGCAGGGCGCCGCAAGTGCGATTGGTGCAGGCGGCGGACAAATGATCCAAGTCGTAGCCATGGATGATGTGTTGCCCCGTTTCAGGCCCACATTCATCAAGCTGGACATCGAGGGCACCGAAATAGGCGCGCTCAACGGCGCTGCCGGATTGATTCGTGCCCACCGTCCCCGGATCGCGGCCTGCGCCTATCACCTCCCTTCGCACCTTTGGGAGGTGCCGCTGCTCCTGAAAGAACTGGCTCCCTCCCACGCGCTCCACCTTCGCTACCATGGCTTCAATGGTTTCGACGTCGTCGCCTATGCGGTCGAGCCATGAGAAGCGTTATTTTCGACCTCGACGGCACGCTGGTGGACTCCCTGCCGGGCATCGAATATTCCGCCCGCACGGCAATCGGGAGCGTGCTGCCCGGTGTGCCGATGCCGGATTTGAAGGCGATCATCGGTCCGCCGGTCGCGGCGATGTTTGCAAGGCTGTGGCCGGATCTCGATCCTGAAAAAATGGCGCAGCTCGTTGCCGCGTTCCGTTCCCACTATGTCGAAAAAGGCTGTCTGGATTCGCGTCCGTTCCCCGGCGTGACGGAAACTCTTTCACGGCTGCAGGCGGCCGGCCTGCGGATGTTGGTATTGACGAACAAGCCGGTCGCGCCGACGAACACGATACTCGGCACACTGGGGTTGGCGGAGTTTTTCACCGGAGTGCTGGCCCCGGATTCCCCGGAGTCTCCATTCGCTTCGAAGCCGGACGGTGCCCGCGCACTGATGCGGCGGTTCGCCCTCGATCCCGGCCAAACCACCCTGGTGGGAGACGGGGCCGATGACGCGGCTGCCGCCGATGCCTGCGGGTTTCGCTTTATCGCGGCCGCCTACGGATACGGTGCGGCGGCGGAGACCGCCGCGACCCGCGTAGAAAAGTTTTCCGATATCGAGGGCTATCTGCTATCGGTGCCGGCGTGACTCCCATGATTCAACGCGACTTTTTTGAAGAGCTGTTCGTCCTCGAGATGGCGAACAACCACTGGGGCAAAGTGGAGCGCGGGCTCGAGATCATCGCCGATTTTTCCAAGATCGTTCGATTCAACAACATCCGGGCGGCGATCAAGCTCCAGTTCCGCGATGTGGAGAATTTCATCCACAAGGATTTCGCCTCGAGGGATGACATCCGGTATATCAAGAAGACCCGCGACACCCGGATGTCGAAATCCGACTACGCCACGCTGGTCGAGGCGATCCGGCGGTCTGGTTGCCTCCCCAGCGCGACACCGTTTGACGAGGCCTCTGTCGATCTCTGCGAGGAGCTCGAAATTCCGCTCATCAAACTGGCGAGCTCGGATATCAATGACTGGTTTCTCATCGAACGGATTGCCAAGACGGGCAAGCCGGTGATCGCCTCCTCGGGGGGATCCTCGGTGAAGGACACCGATGACCTCGTCACCTACTTCGCGAACCGGAACATCCCGCTGGCGCTCAACCATTGCGTCTCGCTCTATCCGACCGAGGATCGCGATCTGCAGCTCAACCAGATCGACTACCTGCGGGCCCGGTATCCGCACAACACGATCGGGTTTTCCACCCACGAATACCACGACTGGGAAACCAGCCTCGCGATCGCCTACGCCAAGGGAGCACGCACGTTCGAGCGGCACGTCGACATCGAAGGGGAGGGGATCAAGGTTTCTCCCTACTGCTCGCTTCCCCACCAAGCGGACACCTGGTTCAAGGCCTACCGTCGCGTGAAGGCGATGTGCGGCCACCCGGGCACGGTCAAGCGGACTCCGTCCCCGGAAGAGGTGTCCTATCTGGATGGCTTGGTGCGCGGCGTTTACGCGAAGAGGGACCTCAAGCGAGGACACCCCATTTCCGATGAGGATCTTTATCTGTCCATCCCCCTCCAGAAAGGACAGGCCTCCTGCCGGGAAATCATGCGGGGGCAGGAACTTCTCTCTGACGTGGCGAAGGACGCTCCGCTCAGGATCGATCAAATCGACAGCCCGTATGCCTACGACGAGGAGCTGAAAGCGGGCATCCTGCAGCGCGGAATCTGAATTCGCCATGCTCCTCAGCGTCATCTCTGGAACTTTCAACGAGGCGGGCAATGTCCCGGAGTTCGTTTCACGCGTGGTGGCTGCCGTGGAGGGGATCCCGGACTGCGACTACGAGCTGCTCATCATCGACAACGCTTCGACCGACGGGACAGCGGACATCCTGCGGTCGCTGGCCGCGAAAAATCCCCGTCTGAAGGTGATTTTGAACGCGAGGAATTTCGGGCATGTCCGCTCTCCCTATCACGCGCTGCTGCAGGCCACAGGCGATTGCGCCGTCTGCCTGGCCTCCGACTTGCAAGATCCGCCTGAGATGATTCCGCTGTTGGTGGAAAAATGGCGGGCCGGCTTCAAGGCGGTTGTGTGCGTGAAGGAAGGCGGCCGGGATGGGACCGGCTTTTCGGTGATCAGGAAATTCTACTACCGGCTGGTCCACAGGCTTTCGGACACCGAGATAATCGACGACTTCACCGGGTTCGGGCTCTATGACAAGGCGGTGGTGGACTACTGCCGCCAAGCGCAGGACCCGTATCCCTATTTCCGGGGAATGATTTCTGAGATCGGGTTTCCGGTGGAGCGCGTGCCTTTCAAAAAGGCCGCCCGCCAGCGGGGGATCACGACCAACAACTTCTACACCCTCTACGATCTGGCGATGCTCGGGATCACCAGCCATTCGAAGGTTCCGCTCCGGTTGGCCACGATGCTGGGATTCGCGATGTCTTTTTTCAGCCTGTTTGTGGCGGCGGGTTACTTTATCTACAAGCTGATGTACTGGAACAATTTTTCCGCTGGCATCGCGCCTGTGGTGATCGGGTTGTTCCTGTTTTCCTCGGTCCAGCTTTTTTTTATCGGCATTCTGGGAGAATACATCGGGGCGATCCACACCCAGGTTCTCCGGCGGCCGCTGGTGGTGGAAAAAGAACGGATCAATTTCTAACCTTCACGCTGAAACGCATTTCCTATGTTCCGCAGACCCGCACTCTCCGCTCTGATCTGGTTTTTGGTGGCGTTTTGCTGCGCTCTTGGCTGGGGATGGCTCAGGCAGACTCCCTCGTTCGAGGAAATGTATGGCGGCACTGTCCGGGGGCTCGATTTTCTTTGGGCGGCCCGGTCGGTTGGCGGCTGGCCCTGGTGGACCCCGAATTACCTTTTCGGCCACAGCCACGCGCTTTTTAGCGTCAGCCTCCTTCCGGTGGCGGGGCTCTTGAGCCTGGCGTGGGTGCTGAGCCTGTGGGTTCCAGCCATTGGGGCTTTCAAGGTTTTTGGTCTGCTGACGCTTTTCTTTGCCGGGCTTGCGATGTATGCCTTTTCGCGACGGGTCTTGCTCTGCGGCTGGACGGCCGCTTTCACCGCGGTGCTTTATGTGACCTGCGCCCAGTTTGTTCTGCGGCTTGCCATGCTTGAGCACCTGACGACGGCAGCGTGCATGGTTTTCGCGCCGTTGATTCTTCTTGGGATGGTTCGTTGTGAGGATCGGCTTGCCTGGAGAAGCTCCATGCTGCTGGCTTTGAGTGTCGCGGCGATGGTGATGTGCTACTTCAAGATCTTCCTGCTTTTCCTTCCGGCGGGCGGCATCTTTTTTTTGTGGCGGTTGCTTGGCGGTTCGCCGGAAAGTCGGAAAAACCTCTTCGTCGGTTGCCTGAGAGGGGCGGCGCTGACCATCCCGCTCGCCTTGTTCCCTCTGATCCCCGTCTTTCGGGAATCCCGGTTTCTGGCGCTCTTCGAGATGGAGCCATTCGCCGGATGGCAGCAGAACTACTCGTTTTTCTCGGCGATCACCTGGGTGGACTGGGGGACCGTTTTTTCCCAAGGCACGGCGATTCCCGCGCTCGCCGCCACCCGGCACGTCTCGATCGAATTTTATCTCGGAGCGGTCGTTTTGGCGGGGATTTTTCTTCCGCTTTTTCTCGGGAGAGCCCGCGCTGAGTGGTCCGGTCTGCCGGCTTGGAGCACGCTTCGCGTCTTCACCGCGCTGTTGCTCCTGGCGACCTGGCTGGCTTCCGGTCCCCGCTCGATCTTCGGAAGCCACTTCGCCTACCTCTCCGGCTCGGCGGCGTGTTCCGATTTTTCGATTCCGCTCGTGTGGGGGGCGCTGGTCGCCCAGGGGCTGCTGATTTATTTGCTTTGGGGGCGCGGGAACATCCGGCTGGTCTGCGCGCTCGCCTGCATCGCGATTTTCTATTTTATCCCCGGGTTCCGGCTGTTGGAGTGGATTCCTTTTTATCGGGACATCCGGGCGCCGAGCGCTGTGTGGACGGCTTTCGGCGCGCTGAGTGCCGTTCTGGCGGCGGGTGCGGGATGGTCGCTTCTTGCGCGGATGCCGCTGCCGGGGTGGCAGAGGGCACTGGGCGTTGCTGCCATTCTCGGGTTCGTCGCGCTCGACATTTCGTTTTTGCACCGCGCGTTCTTCCGTCCGGGTCTCCCGGAAAAAATATTTTCCGACTACGGGGAAGCGCAGGGGTTCCTTTCAAAAGCTTCTTTTCCCGGCCGGGTTTATGCGTTGTCGGGGCGGTATTTTTACCTGACGACACCGAGAGACTCGGGGCGCGCCCTGGCCAACGAAGCCTTGCTGCGGCATTTCCAGTTGCGGTGGATCCGATATATGGAGGCCGGATCCATGATGTCCCAGGAGACGAGCAAGGCGTATTTTGATCTGTTCGGGATTTCGTATGTGCTGATCGACCGCCTCGATCCGGATACACCAAAAGATTACCAGGAGAGGTTCAAAAAGCTTTTCCCGGTGGTTTTCGAGAACGAGGGGTTTACGGTTTTGGAGAATGCGTCGAGCCAATATCCGGCCTACGCAGCCAAGAGCCTGATCGGTGCCGGGCCGGATATCTTCAAAAACCCCGTGGCTGTTCTGCTGCTTGGACGAGACGGGCTTATCGCGGTCGAAGGCGCCGAGGGGCCGGTGGCCGGAAAAATGGAGGCGCAGGGAGAGCCGGACATACCCGGCCGTGCCGGGATGAAGAAAGCTGCGGACTTAAAAAAGCTGTCCCTCAAATCTCCGAGAAGCGCGAACTACCATTCCTTCACGGTGGCCGGATTGGAAGCGGGCGACTGCCCGGGTCTTCTGGTGGCCACAGAAGCCTATCACCCGGACTGGAAGGCATTTCAGGGGGGGACTCCCCTCCCGGTGTTGCGGGCAGTCGGGGCGCTGCTCTCGGTCCAAGTGAACCACCCGGGCGATGTCGCCTTCCGGTTTTCGCCGCCTTGGTATTATGGATTCTGCATGTCGGCCTGCCTGGCGAGCTGGTGCGCGGCGCTCGCCATCTTCGGCCTGATGCGCCTGCGGCTGTTGCCCGCCACGTGGAGATCGGCATGGTTCGGAGGCGGGAGGGAAGATCTCTAAGTAAAGTCCGGGAGAAAAGGATTGCGCGCCGGGGATCGGTGTGGTTGACCATTGAGCTGTTGCGTTCAATAAAGGGGGGAAATATGAAAAAGACTTCGAGAGGAAAAAAACCGGCTCGACCGGCCGTGCGCGCCGCAGGAACCGCCAAGAAAACCGCAGGGGTTTCCACTCCGGGAGCCCCCGCATTGGACAGCCTCGGCGAGCTGCCGCGAACCTACGGGACCGACACGGTTTTCCTCGTCGCGCAGGATCCGCACTGGCTTTTCATCTACTGGGATATCGCGATCGCCCATCACCCGGGCGGCCGGACGTTCCTGCGGGTTTTCGGCCCCGGAAAAAAAGTTGAGAGCGAAACCGAAGTCCCGTTTGAAACCCGGAACTGGCACCTCCCGGCGAACGAGGCGGGCGCGGAATATTTCGTCGAGATCGGATATTACCGGGGCGGGCAATGGAAGGCGATCGCCCGCTCGGCCACGATCCGGACCCCGCAGGACAAAATGTCGGAGTCCGAGCAGTTCGACTTCGCCACGATCCCGCTGCACGTGAGCTTTCAGAAGCTCATGGGCCGCATCCAGACGACGATGCAGGCGGGGGAGACGCTCCTCCAGGCGCTGGGACGGCTGCAGCGGGACGGCAAACTTCTCGCGCTGGAATCCGGCGGGCTCACCCCGGAGGACCGCGTGGTTTTCGAAGCGTTGCTGGGCAAGGAATTTCTCGATGGGATCCCGGGCAGCCCGCTGAGTTCGGAGGAATTGAGTTCGCGGATCCGGCAGCGACTCGGCGAGCGCCTGCATTCGGAGGAGGTCAGCGAGCTCCTGTCGAAAGTTCCGTTGGGTGCGGCCGAGAGCAGCCTTTTCAGCGCGCTGAGCGTGCTCGCGGAATCCTCCTCGTGGTCGTCGTCGGCGCTTTTCAGCTGGATGACGGCCGCGTTGACAAGCTGGGCCGCGCGATCCTCGTGGTCCGGTCAGGGCGAGACCGGGCTTTCCACCTTCACGCAATCGTCATGGAATGCCGCCGCCCTCTCGAGCTGGCTGCAGGCCGCGACGTCCTCATGGGCGGGAGCGGCGGCCCTGTCGAGCGGGAGCCTGGCCGCGATGAGCAGTTGGAGCCGCGCGGAGATGAGCAGCTGGAGCCACGCGGAAACGAGCAGTTGGGGGGGGTCTGAAAACATCGGATCCTTCGGGTTCGCGCAGAGGGAATTCTTCCTCCACGTCAATGCCGAGGTCATCTTCTACGGCGGCACCCACCCGCAGGCAAAGGTCACGATCGACGGCAAGCCGGTCGCCCTCGCGCCGGACGGGACGTTCCGCCACCACTTCGTCTTCCCGGACGGAAACTACGAAATCCCGATCGTTGCGACCTCGCCGGACGGTGTCGAGACCCGCTCGGCGACGCTGAAGTTCGAGCGGGCGACCTCGCGCGCCGGCGATGTCGGCCACTCCGCCCAGCCTCCGCTCCCCGCCCCGATGGGCGCCCGGATCTGAAAAAAAAGCCGACGCCCCCCGCGCGCAATCCCGCTCCCGACCGGAGGGTGCGGGAGTTCCTGGTTTATCTCGATGCGGAGAGGAACGCCTCGCCGAGGACGGTGACAACGTATCGCGCGGCGATCGAGGCGTTCCGCAGATTCCGGCCCTCCGGCTCGTGGGCGGAGATGCGGGCCGACGATTACCGCGCGTGGATGCTCGACATGATGAAAATGGAAATGGCCCGCGCCAGCGTCCGGCTCCGGCTCTCCGCACTCCGCGCGTTCCATGCGTTTCTCCTCCTGCGGAACGAGGTGAAAAAAAATGTGCTGCGCGAGGTTTTGCTTCCGAAAGCCGAGCGCCAGCTTCCGCGGTTCCTGACGCCCCCGCAGGTCGGGACGCTGATCGAAACGCCCGGGAAAACCGAAAAGTCGAAGCAGGCGACGGTCTGGATGGCCGCGCGCGACACGGCGATCATCGAGCTTTTTTATTCGACCGGGATGCGGCTCTCCGAGCTGGCGGGGCTTGATGTCGGGGACGTGGACGTGATCGGCGAGACCGCGCGGGTGACCGGGAAGGGCGGGCGCGAGAGGATCTGTCCGGTCGGTGGCCCCGCTCTCGAAGCGATCTCGCGATACCGCCAGGCCGCGCGCGTCCATGCCGGCCCGCTCTTTCTCAATAAATCCCGGGGCCGGCTCTCGGCGCGGAATATCTGGGCGATGCTCCGCATGCGGCTCGTCCAGGCCGGACTGCCCGCGAACCTCTCCCCCCACAAGCTGCGGCACAGCTTCGCGACGCACCTCCTCGACAACGGTGCCGACCTCCGCAGCGTGCAGACGCTGCTCGGACACGCCAGCCTCTCGACAACCCAGATCTACACCCACGTCACCGTCGAGCGCCTGAAGCGCGCCTACGAGGCCGCCCACCCGCGCGCCGCAGAGAAGGCGCATTGAGAGGCGGGACGGCCGTTTTTTTTGAACCCCAAAACGGTTTTTCTCCGCGGGCTCCGCGTCTCCGCGTGAGGAATCGCCGGATCCGGTTTGAAAAGGCAAAAGGCGCCCACTCCTTTATCAACGGCCTTCCCGGGGCGTGATCGAACCCAGCCCGCGCATGGTGGCGTCGGTGACGGCCCGGTAAGTCCACCGGCCCGGCCAGTCGCGATGCAGGATCTTGTCGAGCCGGTCCGATCCGCCCGAAACCATCACGGTCGGAAGCAGGGGAGTCCCGAGGGATTCCAGCAAAGGCAGGCGCTCGCCGCTCGCGCGGATCAGGCCCTCGATGATGGCCGAAAGCATCTGTTCGCGTTTGGTCGCGAGAGTGATTCCGTGAAAGGCACCCGTGCGCTGCTCGATGCTCGTTCGTTCCCCGGCCATGTAAGGATCGAACGTCACGCCGCCCGACGCGGAGGGGCCCGCTTTGCTGAGCCGGTGCACCTCCTTGCGGAATTCCTCGATCGGCATTTCGGAAAAAAACTGGTCGCGCGCCCAGTAGATCGACGAGGCGGCGGCGGCCAGCGTGCTGACGGCGAGCCAGCGCTTGCCGATGCCGACCGCTCTGGTGAGGAGGCGCTGGTGCGGTTGGGGCCGGTCGGTGCTGAGCGCCAGAACATCCGTGGATCCCACCACGTTGAAGAGCTGGCCGACGGCGGCCCCGGTCAGCAGCATGCCCGCGCTGCCATCCATGAGGCCGGTCATCATCGGAGTTCCCGCTTTTAACCCGAATCTGGCGGCGGCGGCGGAATGGATCGTGCCCGCGATCACATCGGCTTCGAGGATCTCCGGCAACAGCGCGGCGTCCACCCCCAGATTCGCGCAGAGGGCTTTGCTCCATCCTCCGAGCCGGATCGTCTCGTAAAGCCCGGTGAACGAGGCGTTCGAGGGATCGATGACGCGCGCGCCGGTCATGTGGAGATGCAGGAAGGTGTTGAGATGCCCGATCGTGGCGGCCCGCTTCAGCCGCTGCGGCTCATGCTTGAGATACCATGCCCACGTCGTGGAGCTGATCCCGCCCGGGAAAGGCCGGCATCCACTGATGCCCAGATGCCGCCGCGCGCCGATGCGCGCTTCCAGCTCGCGGGCCTCCTCCACGCTGCGGCGATCCTGGTGCGTCACGAGGGGAGTGAGCGGCCGGCCGGCCCGATCCATGGCCAGCCACGCCGGACACATCACCGCGAGGTTGATGACATCAACCCGGCGCGCCTCCGCCCCGAGGGATCCGATCGCTTGGGCGACAGCCGCCAGCACGGTTTCAGGTTCGACCTCCACCTTCTTCCCGAGGCATCGCGAGGAAAAAAATGTCCTTGGCGATTCGCGCAGGAGGGCTTTCCCTTTCAAAATCCCCGCGATCACCGACGAGGAGCCAATATCCAAACCCAGCATCGTCGTTCCCATGCCGGCGGATCCTATGCGCCCGCTCGGGTCATGAATAGAGAAAAAAAGGCGCCGCGCCGCGCCGGCCGGCGGAGGGCATCCCGCAGGCGCGTGAAAAAAACTTGGAATGCTTCTTGCACCCGCCGCCAGACTGCCCATAATAACCAGTTCCAGTTTTTTTGAAGCCATGAGCATTATTGAGAAGATCGAAAGCGAGCAGTTGAAGAAAGACGTCACGGACTTCAAAGTCGGCGACACCGTCAAGGTCCACACCCGCGTCGTCGAGGGCGACAAGGAGCGGATCCAAATTTATTCCGGCATCGTGATCGGGCGGAAGGGCCTGGGATTGAACGCCAACTTCACCGTCCGCCGGGTCTCCTACGGCGAGGGGGTCGAGCGCGTGTTCCCGCTCCATTCGCCGCGCATCGCGAAGATCGAGATCGACCGCAAGGGATCCGTGCGCCGCGCGAAGTTGAATTTCCTCCGCGACCGCAAGGGCAAATCCGCCACCACGGTCAAAGAGAAGGCCGAGCGCGCCGCGTAAGATGCCCTGCTCGTTCGAGCACGAGCACCTCCTTCACGCGCGCGGGATCCGCCCGGTGGCCGGCATTGACGAGGCCGGCCGCGGCCCGCTTGCCGGGCCGGTCGTTGCCGCCGCGGTGATCCTGCCTCCGGGCTTTGATCTGCCCGCGCTCGACGACTCGAAGAAACTCACCGCGCGGAAGCGGGACCACATCTACGAGCGCCTGACATCGGACCCCGACGTCGTGTGGGCGTCCGCGCGTTGCGAAAGCGGGGCGATCGACTGTTGGAATATCCTGCGGGCCACCCACCGGGCGATGCGCGAGGCCTTCCTGTCGCTGCCCGTGCGTCCGCTTCATGTGCTGATTGACGGGCTGCCCGTGCCTGAGTTCCCGTGCGCGCAGACCGCGCTGGTCGGAGGGGACGGGCTGAGCCTGAGCATCGCCGCCGCAAGCATCGTCGCCAAGGTCGAGAGGGATCGCATCATGGAAGATCTCGACCGGCAGTTTCCGGAATACGGATTTTCCAAACACAAAGGCTACCCAACGCCCGATCATCTTGTCAGACTCCGCAGGCATGGTCCGTGTCCCGTTCATCGCCGCAGTTTTGCGCCGGTTGCGCAAGCCGCCCGCCCCTGAGGCCGGACACATCCGCCTCGGCCGCGAGGGCGAGGAGGCTGCCGTCCGCCACCTGCGCGGCAATGGCTACAAGATCCTGCGCCGGAATTTCCGCGCCCCGCACGGCGGCGAGGTGGACATCGTGTGCCGACACGGGAACGAGCTCGTCTTTGTCGAGGTGAAGACCCGGTCGGCCGAGAACTTCGGGCGCCCGTTTGAGGCGGTGGACGCGAAAAAGCGGAGCCTCATCATCCGCGGCGCGATGAAATGGCTGCGCCTGCTCGGGATGCCGGACATCACGTTCCGGTTCGATGTCGTCGAGGTCGTCACGTTTCCGGATCGGGAAATCCGGATCATCGAAAACGCGTTCCAGCTTCCGGACAACTATTCCTACTGAGCCGGCGGGGATCCGGCACGGACGAGCCGCGGAAGGGTTTTCCTGTGATCCTCCGAGTCCCTCACCGCGGCGAGGAAGTCCGGAAGGGAGAGGTTGTATTTCCGCAGGAACGCCCTGTCGCCGCTGCATCCATACATGACCTCGCGGCAGAGCGAGCCCTCCAAAAAACACCGGGCCTTGGCCGCGATCCGGGGCAGCCACGCGATGCCCTCCCATTCGTGCTCGCGCAGCGGAAGCTCGTCTTCCCGGACGGTGCGAGCCGCGGGCACGCTGTTCCGGGCCCCGTGAAAAAAGTCGCGCCGGATCCCGGCCGCACGCACAAATGTCGCGCAGTCCGGCTCGTCCGAACGAACGAAATCCTCCGCATAATCAAAAAGCACCTGCGCGGAGAGGCCGATGGAAGCGAGGAACGCTCCGTCCGCCGGTGCCGTCAGCGCGTCAGGATCCCGCTCCCCCGCGCGATAAGCCGCAACGGCGAGCCGGTGGAGGTCTTCCAGATGGGCTTTGTCATTTTTCATAAACCACCCCATGCGTTTTTCCGTCGTGGTCGAAGCTTGCGACGAGTTCGTGGGCCTCGAGCGTGGCGGTGCCGAGTTTGGCGACGACGATGCCGCTGGCGTGGTTTGAGATTTCGGCCGCCTCGCGCGGGGTGGCGCCCGCGCAGACCGCCAGCGTGTAGAGGGCGATCGCCGTGTCGCCGGCACCGGACACATCGAAGACCTCGCGGGCGCGGGTCGGCGTGTGGTAGGGGGGCGCCCCGTTCTCGAAGAGGATCATGCCGTGTTCGCCGAGCGTGATGAGCAGGCCTTTGAGGCTCCATTTTTTCAGGAGAAGACCTCCCACCTCGAGCAGGGCCTGATCCGCGAGCGGATCGTCCAAGGCCCCGATGTCCTTGCGCCCGGCCATTGCGAAGGCCTCCGAGCGGTTCGGTTTCAGGAGATCCACGCCGCTCCAGTCGAGGGGGTTGTCGGGGTTCGGATCCGCCGCGAGAAATTTTCCGTGGCCGCGCGCGAGCCGGCACACCTCGTCCTTCAGCTCCTGGCAGAGAAGCCCCTTGCCGTAATCCTCGAGAATCACGCCATCCACCGAGGGCATCAGGCCGGCGGCGATTTCGGCGGCGCGGGAAGTGATCTCCCGAACCGGGCCGAAATGCTTTTCGCGATCCACGCGCACGACCTGCTGCTGGCGCGCGATGATCCGGGTCTTGACGATTGTCGGGGCGCCGCCGAATGGCACGAGCGCCCCCGTCTCGATCCGCTCGTCCTCCAGCAGGCCGCGGAGCTTGTCCGCATAGGAGTCCTTCCCCACGGCGCCGCAGAGCACGACGCCCGCGCAGAACGGGCGGAGGTTTCTGGCCACATTGGCCGCGCCGCCCGGATACGACGACTCCGCCTGCACCTCGACCACCGGCACCGGAGCCTCGGGAGAAATCCGGGAGACGCGCCCCCAAATGAACTCGTCCAGCATCACGTCGCCCACCACCAGAATCCGAAGAGGCCGGCCAGACTCAAGAAGATGTTGTAATCTCGAAGGATTCATTGCATGGTATGCAGGACATTTAGTCGGATCAACGCCCGTGCAGAAAGCCAAATTTTTCCTATGAACAAGAATATCCCGCTGATTCTTGCCCTGTTCTGCCTCACCCCGCTGGCACCCTGCCGCGGCCAGACGCCGCCGGAGAGCATCGACCTCTCGAAGTTTCCGGCCAAGGCGGTCGAGGATGTCGTGGTGCCCGTGCCGGGCGAGATTTTTGCCGTCCTCGACAAGCTGGGCAGCCCGAACTGGCGCGGCGAGCTTCGCGAGTCGCGCGGAAAAATCCCCGGGGGCCGCGCGCAGGTGGCGCTCCGTCTGGGCACGGTGATCGCCGAGGGGTTCATCGCCGTCGAGGCCGAGGATCCCGGCAAGGTGCAGGAGATCGGCCGCGAGGTTCTCGTGCTGGCCGAGGCGATCAATGTCCGCAAGGCCGTGATCTCCCGCAGCAAGAGCATCACCGAAATGGCCGACGCCAAAAAATGGAAGGACGTGCGCAAGGAGTTTGACGGCGCCCTCCATGACGTCCGGGGCGCGATGCAGGAACTCGGCGACGACGAGCTTGCCCAGCTCGTGAGCATCGGCGGATGGCTCCGCGGCACCGAGGTCCTCACCTCGATTGTCTCGAAAAACTACTCGCCCGCAGGGGCCGAACTCCTTTTCCAGCCGCAGCTCCTCGATTACTTCACCAGCAAACTCGACGGGCTGAAAAACACGCGCCTCGGCAAGGACGAACTGGTCGTCCGGATCCGCAAAACGATCGCCGCAATCCGCCCGCTCATCGGCAAGGACGATGGCACGAAAATCTCCGCGGACTCGGTCCAGCGCATCAACAAAATGACCGGCGAAATGGTCGCCGCCATCGCGTCCAAGGAGCAGTGATCCCCACCGTGAAAAAGATTTTTCTCCTCCTGGCGCTTGCCGCCCTGCCGGTTTACGCCTACGTGAACGACGCGCTCTCCTTTGCCCACGAGGCGGCCGTCCCCTACGTGAAGAAAGGGTTTTCCATCCGCGAGGATGCCTGGGGCGGAGATCTCGGGGTCAAGGATCAGCAGGCGGTCGCGGCGCAGCTCTTCAAGGGGAACGACTACTGGTTTTGCCTCGGCACCGATATCCGTGGCGCGGTGGTGACCGTCCACATCTACGATTCCAAGGGCAAGCTCGCGGAAGCCGAATCCTGGCAGAAGGGCCGGTTCGCCGGCGCACGCATCGCCCCCGCCATGACCGGAACCTACTACGCCATCATCACGGTGGAAAAGTCCCCGGAGGAACGCACGGGCTGGGCGGTTGTTTACGGCTACAAGTAGCCCCGCATGGAGACCTTCACGCTGGAATTCGAGAGCGCCCGCGCACTTCAGGCGCTCTACGGCGGCGATGAAAAATTTCTCCGCGAGCTCGAGTCCCGGCTGTCGGTGCGGGTGACCACCCGCGACGGGTGGCTGCGGATTGAGGGCGAGGTGGCGGACATCGCCCGCGCCCGCGCGGTCATCGAGCAGTTGCAGGACGCCGTGAAACGCGGAACCGTCGTGCGGCGGCACGAGTTCCAGTATGCCCTCAACTCTGTCGAGGGCGGCACCTCCGGCGGGCTCGGCCAACTGATCTCGACCCGGATCGTCTGCTCCCCGCGCAAGCCGGCGATCGTCCCGAAGACCGCCGGACAAAAGGCCTACCTCCAGGCAATCCAGACCCACGACATCACGTTCGGCATCGGCCCCGCCGGAACCGGAAAAACCTACCTCGCGGTCGCGCTGGCCGTCGCGGCGCTCAAGCAGGAAAAAGTGAGCCGGATCGTCCTGACCCGCCCGGCGGTCGAGGCCGGCGAGGCGCTCGGGTTTCTCCCCGGCGACCTGCAGGAAAAAATCCTCCCCTACCTGCGCCCGCTCTACGACGCGCTCTACGACATGCTCGAGCTCGAGGAGATCCAGAAATTCATGGATCGCGGGGTGATCGAGATCGCGCCGCTCGCCTACATGCGCGGTCGCACGCTCGGCAATTCGTTTGTGATCCTCGACGAGGCGCAGAACACGACCGCCGAGCAGATGTTCATGTTTCTCACCCGCCTCGGCGAGGGCTCGCGCTGCGTCGTCACCGGCGACCGCACGCAGATAGACCTTCCCCGGAACAAGCTCAGCGGGCTGATCGAGGCGGCGGACGCGCTCCGCGATGTGCCCGGCATCGGGATGCACCTCTTCACCGAGCAGGATGTCGTCCGCCACCCGCTCGTGCAGGCGATCATCCTTGCCTACAAGGAACACCGCGGAGCGCGGGAGAGCAGAATTTAGGCTCATGTGGGATTTTTTCAAACGCCGCCGCCTCGTCGGCAAGGGGCTCGACTGCGGGAAGCGCCGCCGGGCGATCGGGGAGAGCGAATTTGCCGAATCCCTCCACTCCGGCTGGCCGGCGCGCTCGATCCTTCTCGGCGCGTTCGTCGCCGGTCTCGCGGTCCTGATCTTCACCGGACAGCAGGACGAGCCGGCAAAGAAATTTTTACTCTGCCTGCTGATCTTTGTGACGGCGGTCGTGCAACTCTGGATCAACCACCCGCAGACGCTGGCGGTCAACTCCCGGCTCTGCCTGCTTCTGGGCACCCTGCTCGTCCAGCTCGCCGCGATCAAGATCACGCTCGTCCAGGCGGCGGCGGGAAATATTAACCCGCAGCTCGCCCGGCTTCTTGTTCCTTACGCCTTCGCTCCGCTCGTGCTCTCGGTCCTCCTCGGCCGCAACCACGGGCTCTACGCGGCGGTTTTCGCGAGCCTCTGGGGATCGATGCTCGTCGGGCAGATCGACCCGGTCTTTCTGGTGATCTCGCTCATCACAGGATTCATCGCCGTTTATGTGACGCTCCAGGTCCGGCGCCGCAGCCGCCTGATCCGCGCGGGCATCTATGTCGGCATCGCCACATGGATCCTCGCCGCCGCGTTCGGGCAGATCGGGCCGGTCTTCTGGGAATCGCCCACGCTGACCGATTGGCGGATGATCGGCCTCCAGAGCCTCGCGGCGATTGCCACGGGGATCGGGACCGCAGTCATCGTGAGCGGGATCCTCCCGATCCTCGAGCCCCTCTTCAAGGTCACCACCGACATCTCGTGGCTGGAAATGAGCGACCTGAACCACCCGCTCCTCAGGCGCCTGAGCATGGAGGCGCCGGGGACCTACCACCACAGCCTCGCCGTCGCAAACCTCGCCGAGGCCGCCGCCGAGGTCGCGGGCGCGAACCCGACGATCTGCCGGGTCTGCTCGTATTTCCACGACATCGGGAAACTCGTGAAGCCGGATTATTTCACCGAGAACATCCCCCACGGGCACAACCCGCACGACGACCTCACCCCGACGATGAGCTCGCTCATCATCATCGCCCATGTCAAGGAGGGCGTGGATCTCGCGCTCAAAAACAAGCTCAACAGCGAGATCGTGGACAGCATCCGCCAGCACCACGGCACGTCGCTCGTCACCTACTTCCACAAGCGCGCGCTCCAGCAGCAGGAGGACGCCCGC
This sequence comes from Verrucomicrobiia bacterium, assembly GCA_037128135.1. Classification (GTDB taxonomy): domain Bacteria; phylum Verrucomicrobiota; class Verrucomicrobiia; order Chthoniobacterales; family Terrimicrobiaceae; genus QYQL01. Next base: position 57,833 of record JBAXXD010000005.1, on the reverse strand, counting down.
CTCGGCGGAAAAATCATGAACATGCGGGAGGACGACGTCCCGGAGGTCCGGGAGGAAAGCTTCCGCTACCCGGGCCCGCGACCGCGCACGAAGGAGGCCGCGCTCATCAACCTCGCCGACTCGATCGAAAGCGCCTCGCGAAGCCTCGAGCGCCCGACCCCCCAGAGGATCGAGGATCTCGTCAACGACATCGTCGCATCCCGCATCGCCGGACACCAACTCGACGAATCCCCGCTCACGCTCGCGGAAATTTACCGCGCGGCGGAAAGCTTCCGCTTCACCCTCGTGAACATGCTCCATGCCCGGATCGCCTACCCGAAACCCGTGGAGCCGTCGGGCCGCTAAGCCCACCTCTTAGAAATAACCGGACTTCCCGGCGCACAGGAACGGACGTCCCGCCCGTTACGTTTCTACGAGCCGGTCAAAAAACAACTACCGCAAGGCCATCCGCACGCTCAGACATCCTGACGTGTGGGGAAAGCTGGTGAGCCGATCATTGGTAGAGATGGCTCGCCGAGCCGTCCGACTTCTCTCGACGGACGCCTCGGCAAAACCAGCGCGATAGCGCATCGTGAATCGGGCCAGTCGAACGTTTGGTGCAGGGAGCACAACCGCAGCGAAGCGGAGAGGGCGTCCCCACCATCGCGGGTTGGGGTCATCCGTTTTCCTTCCTCATTTTCTCTGGCTGACATCAGGATGTCTGAACTTCCGCAGCCCCGGTTGCAAAAGCCGCCCGGGTTCACTCGACACGGAACGATGAGGTGCGTTCCTGTCCGCGGGATTTTGCGGTGAGGGTGTGTTCGCCCGGTTGGAGGCGGAGTTTTGCGGGGTCGAGTTTGCGGCCGTTTGCGAACCATTCGCAGGCGGGGTCTGTGCTTTGCGGGATGAGGATCTGCTGGTTTCGCGGCAGGGACGGGTTGAGGCTGAAGACGGCCCCGTCTTTCGGGAAGAGAATGGCGAACTCCTCTGATGCAGCGGCCGCCCCGAGGCGGTTCTGCGGGCTTGCGCACCACGCGGCATAGGACTTCGGGAGGATCAGCGTCTCCTTTTCCGCGATGCGGCGATACAGGGTCGAGGCGGATTCCTTCGGGGCGGTTCCGGGCAGAAACCACTCGCGGATCGCCGACTCGCCGGGGCGCGGAAGGAGACCGGATTCCCTCGCAACGAGGCAGCTCACGAGTTCCCCGGATTCCTCAAGCGCGGCCAGGGGCAGGTCTCCGCGGGCGAGGAGGAATTTCGTGAGGGCGTTCCACACCGGCGCCGCCGAGCGCACGGCCAGCGCGGAATTCATCGGCGAGCCATCCGGGTTTCCCGCCCACACCGCGATCGTGTGCCCGCTGGTGAACCCGACGCACCACCCGTCGCGGAATCCCGAGCTGGTGCCGGTCTTGACCGCGACCCGCGCGGAGACCTCCAGCGGCGAGGCGTTCCCGAACGAGATCCGGCGCGCGTCGCTGTCGCAGAGGATATCCGTGATGATCGCGGCGGCCGACGGCGACCCGCAGCGGACGGGATCGACCGGTTCGCCGGCCAGGAAGATCGGATGCCAGGCATTGCCGGAGCGCGCGAGCGAGGCATATGCGCCGGCGAGATCGAGGAGGGAAACCTCGGCGTTGCCAAGAATAAAACCCGCCCCGTATGCATCGAAGCCCTCGCGAAAATTCAGCCCCCAGGATTTCAGCTTTCCAAATGTTTCGCGTGCGCCGGCATTCGCGAGCGTGACGACGGCGGGGACGTTGAGGGAATTTCCGAGCGCCTCCCGCAGGCGGACCGGCCCGAGGAAGCGGTCGTTGTAGTTTCGCGGGTCGTAGTCGGAGTAGGCCTCGCGGATCGCTTCCTCAGTATCCGGGAGAAGCGTCGCGGCCGATGCGATCCGCCGGTCGATCGCCTCGAGGTAGAGAAACGGCTTGAGCGTCGAGCCCGCGCTGCGCGGCGCGGTCGTGAGGTTGACGTCGCTGTGCTGCGGAGGGGCGGAGGAGACCATCGCCCGGACGCTGCCGGTCGCATTGTCCAGGATCACGACCCCGCATCCGCTGGCGCCGACCTCCTCAAGGGCGGGCTTCGCGGCTTCAACAATCCGCTCGACAACCGGCTGCAAATCCAGATCCAGCGTGCTCCGGCGGGAGGAATCCCCCGGACGCAATCGCGCGAGCGCCTCGCGGGTGAAGTGCGGCGCGGCCGAGACGGGGTCGTGGTGCCCGGGCACCGGCGGCGAGGCCAGCAGGGCTTTTGCGTCGAGGCCGGCCGGCAGGAGTCCGGCCCGGTCGAGGCGCCGGATGTTCCGCAGATACCGCGCGAGCGCTTCCCGAGGATTTTTCCACGGGTTCAACCGCGAGGGAGATTGCGGGAGGCCCGCGAGATACACCGACTCCGCGAAGGTCAGCCCGGCGGGCGGCTTCCCGAAATACGCAAAGGCCGCCGCAACCGGCCCGATCCGACGGTTCCCGTAGTCGAGTCGGTTCATGTAGGACTCCAGAATTTTTTCCTTTGTCCATTCGCGGTCGAGGCGGAGCGCCGAGAACGCCTCGCGCCATTTGGCGTCGAGCGTGCGTCGGGTGCGCCCGGAGCCGAGCTTGATCATCTGCTGGGTGATCGTCGAGGCGCCGGAGACGATCCGGCCGTTCCTCAAATTTCTCAGGACCGCCCCGGCCGTGGCCACCAGATCCATTCCGGCGTGCCGGAAAAACCTGTGATCCTCGACGGCCACGGTCGCCAGCGGAAGCCACAAACCAAAATCTTTTAGCCGGGCCGGCCGGGCATCGCGCGCAAAGTCGGACGCCGGCGAAGAAAACGGTCGCCCGCGAAAATCCTCCAGCACCGGAGTGGCCGGGGGCGGGGAGTCAAGCGCGGCCGGAAGCGGTGCGGTGCGGACGCGCACCTCCAGAGCGATCCCCGCAGCGGCGGCCAGCACAAGCGGCAGAATCAAAAAGCGGCGCCTCATCGGTCCGAGTCCCCGCACGTCATTCGGCCGCCGACCGTCCGGCCATCAGGCGCTCGATCGTTCCCGTGGTCGAGCGGCCCTCGACCATCCCGGCCAGGACGACCCGCCCGCCGTGCGCCTCGACGATTTCGCGCCCGCTCACGTAGTGCGCCCAGTCGGCACCCTTCACCAGCACCCGCGGAAGAATTTTTGCGATGAGGTCTTTCGGTTCATCCTCGTCGAAGACCACGACGAAATCCACGGCGCGGAGCGACCCCACGACAAACGCGCGGTCCTCCTGGCAGTTGACCGGCCGGGTCGGCCCCTTGTTCCGCCGGACCGAGGAATCGCTGTTGAGGCCGACGCAGAGCGCGTCGCCCTGGGCCCGCGCGAACGCCAGATATTCCGCGTGGCCGCGGTGCAGGATGTCGAAGCAGCCGTTCGTGAAGACGAGCTCCCGCCCGCCGGCCGCCAGCCGGTCGCGCTCGGCGCGCGCCTCCTCCGCAGTGAGAATCCGCGGCGTCATTTTTCCGCGCGCTCGAGTTTTTCGAGGTTGGCCCTCAGCGAGGCGAGCTCCGGCGCGTCCGGCTTTTTGAACGCGAGATACGTCTTCATCGCCGCGCTGTAATACGCCCGGGCCTTTTTAAAATTCGAGCTCGCGTGGTAGACGACCGCGAGGTTTGCGAGCGACTGGGCGACCTCCGGGTGCATCGCGCCGAAGACCTGTTCGCGGATGCCCAGCGCGCGCATGTGCTGGTTTTCCGCGTTCACCCAGTCGCCCTGATCCGTATACGCGACACCCAGATTGTTGCAGACCAGCGCCACCTCCGGGTGGACCTCCCCGTGCAGCTGCACGGCGGTCTCCATCGCCTGCTTGTAGTGGCGCTCGCAGTCGGGAAAATTTCCCGCCCGCTTCTCGAGGCCGGCGAGATTGCTCGCGAGCAGGGAATCCTGCGAATGGTCATGGGCCGCGTCATAAAGCTCGAGCGCCTGCGCGTAGTGCCGGATCGCCTCCTCCTCCTGCTCCAGGTGGTCGAGGAGGAGAGCCAGCTTGGCGGCCACCCGCGCGGCGGACGCGATATTTCCTCCCTTCAAATTCCGGGCTAAGGAATCTTTGAAATTCCGGGCCGCATCGTCCAGGAACCCCGACGCCTGGCAGACATCGCCCGCGATCTCGAGCGCGTCGCAGAGCCGCGGACTGCTGTCGCCGAAGACCTGGATCGCCGCCTCTTTGAATTTCTGCGCCGCAATGCGGTGTTGCTCCTTCGAGGGCAGGCTCGTTTGGGATTCCAAATCCCGGCAGAGAACCTCCCAGAAATTTGCAGTCGACTGCATGATTGGAAACCTTACCCGCCGCCCGCACGGCAGACGAGAGGAAAATTTGTTTTCCTGGGCGTCTGGGCAGCCGGGATCGGGACGCGTGATATGGCGGGAGGCGACGGCTGGCAGTGGAGAGGCGCACGCCCGAAATGTTTGCGCGAAATCCTGCTGGATGCGGGCGAGGGAGACCGTTAATGTGCGCGGCGTGAGCTACCGGGTTTTTGCACGCAAGTATCGTCCCCAGACATTTGATGAGGTCATCGGGCAGGATCACATCACGCGCACGCTTCAGAACGCGGTCGCCGCGAACCGGCTGGCGCAGGCGTATCTTTTTGTGGGCCCGCGCGGGATCGGCAAGACCTCGACCGCCCGCATCCTTGCGAAGGCGCTCAACTGCGTCAACGGGCCGACCATCACGCCGTGCGGGGTCTGCGACGCGTGCAAGGAAATCGCCGAGGGGCGGAGCCTGGATGTCATCGAGATCGACGGCGCGAGCAACAACAGCGTTGAAAACATCCGCGACCTCCGCGACAACGCCGCCTACGCCCCCGCGAGCGGGCCGTTCAAAATCTATCTCATCGACGAGGTCCACATGCTCAGCAATGCGGCGTTCAACGCTCTGCTCAAAACCCTCGAGGAGCCGCCGCCGCATGTGAAATTCATTTTTGCCACGACCGAGGCGCAGAAGCTTCCGGCGACGATCACCAGCCGCTGCCAGCGGTTCGACCTCCGCCGGATCCCGGCGGGGCTCATGGCGAAGCACCTCGCGTTCATCGCGCAAAGCGAAAAGATCGGCCTGGAGCCCGAAGCGGCCGAGGCGATCGCGCGCGGCGCCGAGGGCGGCCTGCGCGATGCCGAGAGCATGCTCGACCAGATGGTCGCGTTTTGCGGGGATAAAATCTCCGCGCGCGACGTGATGGACGTCTTCGGGTTCACGTCGAAGGAGACGGTGACCGGGCTGGCAAATTTTCTGTTCGCACGCGACGCGGCCGGGGCGCTCGGGATCGTCGCCGAGCAGTCCGAGGCCGGGAAAGATCTTTCGCGCCTGACCGCCGAGCTCGTCGCTCATCTGCGGGATCTGCTCGTCTCGGCCGCCACCGGCAACGATTCGGCGGTTCCGCAGGGAAAATTCCTCGACCTCATCGAGCACTTCAGCGAGGCGGAGAGCCGGATGAAATGGGTGGCCGACAAGAAGCTCCAGCTCGATGTGGCGGTGATCAAAGCCCTGCACCTCCTCGATGAAACCAGCCTCACGGACGTCATCGAAACGCTGGCCGGGTTGAGCTCGGGAGAAATCCCGCAGGCCCCGGCCGGAAATCCCGCCTCCCAACCCGCCTCCAAGCCGGCCGCCGCGAAACCGGCCCCGGCTGCTCCCAAGGCTGCGGAGCGGGCCGCTGCTCCTGCGACGGAGCATGACCCGGAGTCCGACGGCGTCTCGGCCGCCACAGTCTGGGAAAAGCTCGCGGACACATTTGCGAAAGATTCTTTCATCCGGTTCGGATGGTTGCGCGAGGGGGCCTTTGAGCGGATCGAAGGAGGGAACCTGTTCGTGCGCTTTCCGGGCTCCGCGCAGGAGGCCTCCGAAAGCATGTGGATGGAGCAGGGGATCAAGGACATTCAGGCGCGGCTCACCCGCGAACTTTCCCAGCCCATCCGGCTTGTGCTCGAGTTCGACGAAAGCCTCCCCGAGCCGCCGCCGGCCGTGGAAACCGCCCCGGCGCGCGAGGAAACGCCCGAGCCCGCGAGGCCGCCGAAAGCCGCCCCTCCACCCGCCGACCCGATGGAGGATTTTAAAAACGACCCGCTTATCAAAAAAGCCCTCGAAGTTTTCAAAACCACCCTGCAAACTGCTTAGACATGAATATCGCCAAAATGCTCAAGGAGGCCCAGCGCATGCAGGAGCGCATGGCTGAGGCCCAGTCGGAACTCGCCGCGCGCACGATCCATGCCGCGTCCGGCGGAGGAAAAGTCCAGGTCGCCGCCACCGGCGCCGGGGACATCGTTTCGATCAAAATCGACCCGCAGGTCGTGGATCCTCAGGACGTCGAATTCCTCGAGGGCCTCGTGCTCGCCGCCGTGAAGCAGGCGCTCGACGACGCCAAGAAACTGGCCGGCGACGAGATGGGCAAACTCACCGGCGGACTCAAAATCCCGGGGCTCTGATATGTCCGTCTGCTCCGACAAGTGGATCCGCCGGATGGCGGTTGAGAACGCGATGATCGAGCCGTTTGTGGACGGCCAGATCAAGCAGGACGGCGAGGGGAAGCGGGTCGTCAGCTACGGGCTTTCGAGCTACGGATACGACCTCCGGGTCTCCGACGAATTCAAGGTTTTCACGAACGTCTACAGCGCGATGGTGGATCCGAAGGCGTTCGACGCGCGTTCGTTTGTGGACATCCAGACCGACGTCTGCATCGTCCCCCCGAACTCGTTCGCGCTCGCCCGCAGCGTCGAGTATTTCCGGATCCCGCGCGATGTCCTCACGATCTGCGTGGGAAAATCCACCTACGCGCGCTGCGGGATCATCGTCAACGTCACCCCCTTCGAGCCGGAGTGGGAGGGCCATGTGACGCTCGAGATTTCCAACACGACGCCGCTGCCCGCGCGCATCTACGCGAACGAGGGGCTCGCGCAGGTCGTCTTCTTCCACGCGGAGGACGTCTGCGAGACCAGCTACGCCGACCGCGCAGGAAAATACATGCGCCAGCGCGGCATCACGATCCCGCGCCTCTGACTCTCTCGGGAGGTCAGAACGTGTGGTGTTTCAACGGGCACCTGCCGGTCTTCAGTCACCCGGTGGACGACATCGGCTCGTTCCGGTTTTTCACTGACAGTTCATCCAATAGAAAATGAAGATCCTTCTGCTATCAGATTAGCAAAACAGGCATCAAACTCGGGAAGCACCGGAAACTGCGTGAAAGACGGGAGGGAATAAAAAGTGACCCCTGCTTTTGTTCTCATTGCGCCGTGCGGCCGCCAAGGCTTTTCCCGTCAGCGCACAGTCCAAATCGGGGGTTGCTTGCAGTCCAACCCGGCCCTTGCTCGAATTTCAATCCATCACCGCGCACAGGCAAGCGCGCCCGCGCGGTATCCGGACATCCGCTGTGGCCGAGCGAGGAAGCCGGCTATTTCCTGTGGACGCCGGCGGAGACTTTGAGGCGCAGGCCGTTGAGCCGGATGAACCCGGTCGCGTCGTCCTGGTTGTAGGCCTGGGTCGGGTCGGCTTCCATCGTGGCGATGTGCGGGTTGTAGAGGCTGAGCGGGCTTTTGCGCCCGGCGGCATGGATCCCGCCCTTGTAGAGCTTCACGCGCACGGTGCCGGAAACATTTTTTTGGGAATCGGTGACGAGCGTCTGGATTGCCTCGCGCTCGGGCGCGAACCAGAATCCGTTATAGACGAGCGCGCTGTATTTCGGGATGAGGCCGTCGCGGAGGTGCATGACTTCGCGGTCCATCGTGAGCGACTCCATCTGGCGGTGGGCGAAATGGATGATCGCGCCGCCGGGGGTCTCATAGACGCCGCGGCTCTTCATGCCGACGAACCGGTTCTCGACCATGTCCACGCGCCCAACGCCGTGCGCGCCGCCGAGCCGGTTGAGCTCGCGCATCACTCCGAGCGGGTTCAGCGCCACGCCGTTGACGGCGGCGCAGTTGCCTTTCTCAAACTCCAGCTCGACGAGCTCCGGCTTGTCGGGCGCGTCCTCCGGGAACACTGAGAGCGTGGTGAAGTAGCCGCGGTTTTTCAGGTCTCCGGCATCATACCACGGGTCCTCGAGGATCCCCGCCTCGTAGCTGATGTGAAGAAGGTTCCGATCCATCGAATACGGCTTCTTCGCGCTCGCGGCAACCGGCACGCCATGCGCCTCGGCATACGCGATCATCTCCGCGCGGCCGGGAAATTTTTCGCGGAACCGCGCGTCCCGCCAAGGCGCGATGACCTCGATCTCCGGCGCGAGGGCGGCGGCGGTGAGCTCGAAGCGAACCTGGTCGTTGCCCTTGCCGGTCGCGCCGTGGGCGACCGCCCCCGCGCCCTCGGCCCGCGCGATCTCGACCATCCGCTTCGCAATCAGCGGGCGCGCGATGCTCGTGCCCAGCAGATACTCCCCCTCGTAAACCGCCCCGGCCTGCAGCATTGGAAAAATAAAATCGCGCGCAAACTCCTCCTGGAGGTCGTCCACATGGCACTTGGAGGCACCCGTCCGGAGCGCCTTCTCCTCGAGCCCGTCGAGTTCCTCGCCCTGCCCGACATCCGCGCAGAACGCGATGATCTCGGCCCCGTAGGTTTCCCGGAGCCAGTTCAACAGGACCGACGTGTCGAGCCCGCCGGAATACGCAACAACGATTTTTTTCATAGCGGTGGAAAGGATGGATGGAACCGGAAACTTTCGCAATCCGCGAGAAAAGGAAAAATTCGACACCGGGGCGGTTCGTTGGTTCTCTTACGCGAGGCAGGATCCCTTGCGCCCGTAGCTCAGCGGATAGAGCACCGGATTTCTAATCCGGCGGCCGTTGGTTCGAATCCAACCGGGCGCACATCCCTCATTCCCTGCGGAGTGGCTTGAATACAGGCTCTGCGGGGTTCTCTCTCGAAAAGTCCCGTTTGCACACAAGGGCAAGATATTGCATAAAAAGGTTGTCTATCGGGTTGCTATCGGGTATCAGGGGGTTGCCATGAGAACCGCAAAAACCACCATCACCGAGATCACAATGCACGGCCGACCGACTTTTCGGTTGACCTACGCCTCCCCGGCCGGCCGGAAGCGTGAACATTTTTCCGACCGCAAGCAGGCCATGGCGCGGATGAAAATTGTTCAGGACGAGCAGCGCAGGTTCGGCCTGTCTGCCGGTGCCATGAGTTCATCCTCCCGAGCCGATGCCGCCGCCGCTGAAAAGATTCTGGCTGGGAGCGGCCTGACCCTCGTGGAAGTGGCGCGGACGATGCTGGCGCAAAAACAGCGCGAGGAAAGCGGGGTGCCCATAGCGGACGCCGTGGCCGCATTCATGGAGAGCCGTGGCGACAGATCCAAGGATTACCTCGTCACCCTCAAGGGCCGGGCGGATTACATCTCCAATTTCTTCGCGGGGAGGAAAACGACCGGCATCACCGCTGCCGATTGTCAACAGATGTTGGATGCGCTCGCCTCGACATCCTCCCCCGGAACTGTCCGCCACTACCGCACCCAGCTTTCCATGCTTTTCAATTTCTGCCGGGGGCGGGGATGGGCCTCCGGGAATCCCGCAGAGGCGACTTCGCAGATCAAGGTGACCGGCGCGGAAGTGGAGATCCTGGCCCCGAAGGATGCTGCCGCGCTCCTCGCCAACTGTTCGCCGGACATCCTCCCCGGCGTCACGCTCGCCCTGTTCTGCGGGCTCCGGGCTGCGGAGATTGAACGGCTCGACTGGCGGGCAATCGATCTCGCCCAGGGCATCGTCACGATTGGCGCGGCCGTGGCGAAAACCAACAGCCGCCGGGTTTGCGCCATCCCGGAGAACGCGAGGGCATGGCTGGCCCGGCACGCGCAGGAATCGGGCAACGTGTGGATGGCCGATCACTCCAAGGCGCGGGACTTGTGGACGCTCGCCCGCGTTCAATCCGGCTACGGCCCGTTCTTCACCGACTATCCGCCCGCGCGGGCCGCACAGACCGATCCCAAGACAGAGAAACCACGGAAGGACTTGCGACCGTGGCCGCACAATGCGCTACGGCATTCCGCCATCAGCTACCGCGTCGCACTCGAAAAGGATCTTGCGAAGATCGCCTACGAGTCCGGGAACTCCCCGGCCATCATCCAACGACATTACAACGGGCTCGCTTCCCCGCAGACCGCGAAGGCGTTCTTTTCCATCACGCCGGACACAGCCGCGAACGTCCTGCTGTTCTCAACTCAAGCGGCGTGAGCAAACTCTGAGCGCGATTGCCAACGGCGCGCCCGCCTGACATCATCCCGACGATGCCTCAAAAATCCTGGGCTATCTTTTTCGAATCCGGCGCGTGGATTGAAATTCATCGCGATACCGTTGCAGGGCGGACGGTTTCCTTCCGCGTCGTCATGCTGGCCGACATCGGCGACACCAGGTATTGCGTGACTCGCTACGACACCGCGCACGGATACGCGCACCGTGACGTCATCGGCATGAAGGAGGGCTTGCGCGGCAAGATCGCCTGCCCTACATTCACATTCAACCAAGCCTTTCAATATGCCATCCGCGACATTGAGCAAAATGCAGACCTCTACCTATCGGACTTCCTCGCGCATTGATCGCACGGGCAAGCTGATCGGCGCGCCCATGACGGCGCGTGAGTTTGACCGTATCGCACGCGAGCACGGAGCGAGAGAATGCACCCCGGAAGAAGCCCGCAGTTCCCGCGAGGCGCAAATCCGCGCCGGACTCGCCGTTTGACCCGCAAGCCTGACACTTGAACTCACAGATTGTGATTTCAAGAAATGCGGCGAAACCGGCAAGGGCATAGGATTACTTTTTCCGCAGGGGCACCTTCACGGGCTTCCTGCGAGCACGCTTTTCCGGTTTGACGGCGACAGGACGCATTGCCGCCGCAAGATCCGCCTGATAGTCCGCTTTGCGCTTTTCGATGGCTACGCGCCGATTGTCCTGATGGGGGGCGATGGGATCCACGGGAGCCACCGGGCCGACTGCGGGAATCTCTCCAGAGTAGGGGTCGTGGTAGCGAACGCTTGCACCGTCCCCGTGGCCCGCAGAGACCGCGCCGCCGCGAGTTAAAGCCAGCTCAATCTTGCTCCCATCCGGCAATCCAATCCGCCAAAGCGTTGTGAACTTCTTGTGCGCGATCAGAAAAACGGATGCCTTCGCATGGCCGGCCAGCTTGCTTTTCTGAGCATCATCGGCATCGGTGCCGGGACACGCCCGATAAACTTCCTCCACCACTTCGCACCCTAAAGAATCCTTGAAGCCCTTCAGCCGATCGTCAATCTCCGCGTCGCTCTTGCCGACTTCCCGCATCTTCAGGCGAACCCATTTGACTGGCTCCATTCGCATTGTCACCGTCGCGTTTTTCCTGCCCTGCGCGTCAATGGATTCGGGAGCAATCCGCGCGTTCTTTGCCGCTTCCTCAAGCGCACGTCCGACCGCATGGGCGAATCCGTAGAGCCCCCGTCCGCTGGCACGAATCATCATGCTCAGGCGAAACGTAAGATCCTCTTCCGCCCAGCCGAATTCCTTTTCGGCTGGCACGCGCCTTTGGAAGTCCAGCCAGAGTTTCATCGTGAACTCTTCTCCCGTGAGAAACAGAGGCGACGAGTCCTTGTCCATCAGAGATTCAGCCCTGCAGCCCGTGGCAGCTTCGATAAGCAGTGCGGCGCCCTTGGGCATCGGCGACTTGCCCAGCTCTATATTTTGCGCCTGCGCTACAGAGAACCCAGCGATGCGAGCGATGTCCTTTCGCGTGAACGTGCAAATACCCCGGAGGCGGGCAAGCGGATGCGAGGCTGTGGTGATTCTGGCCATGAATACGTATTTACTAACATCATCATTACATCCTTTTTTCTGCTAGGCAATAGGTATTTTTACGTTTATTTTACGCGCATGACAACCACCGCCCCGCCCGCCATCGCATACTCCCGCAACGAAGCCGCAAAACTCCTTGGCCTCTGCGTCCGCTCGCTCGACGCACACCGCGCCAGCGGCCGCATCGGCAGCGTGAAATTCGGAAGGGGGCAGCGCGCGCGCGTCGTTTTCCGGCCCTGCGATCTTGACGCCTTTTTGGCGCGTTTCGCCGTTCCCGCACGCGCCGACAGCATGATGGGTTCCCGATAAAAACCCGCCCCGCAGCCGAGGCCATGAAAAGCCCCGGCGGTCTTTGCAGGACTCACCGGGGCAAAACGAACGATGCAGACTCTACAACCATCCGACGCCGACGCAAGCGCGAACGCGCCCTTAGTCAAGGCCTCGCCCGCCGAGATCCGCGCCGAGATCCGCGAGAATTTGGAGTGTCTCCGGGAGGACGTTGTCGCACTTGGTGACAGATGGGATTTGACCGGCAAGTTTTTGTTCATAATCGATGCGATGCTCGGCGATTGCGACGACTCGCGCATTTCAACAGAAACGCTGGTGGAAATAACAAAAGCTTCACTGAGTTTTCAGGGGGCGATTCGCGAATATGATTCCGTTGGAGGGCGGATCGAATGAGCGAATCATTGTGCCAGCAGATCAAGTCCCGTCTCACCCTCCGCGAGGCAGCGCAGCTCTGCGGCATCGAGCTGCCGGCCAAGGACGGGCGCAAGTTTTGCAGCCCGTTTCGTCTCGACCGGCATCCGAGTTGCGAGGTGTTCAAAGATCACATCGTGGATCGTTCGACGGGCGAGCGCCTTGACTGCATCAGCCTATATGCCACGGCCAAAAACCTCGCCGTCGCCGAGGCGATCCGCGAACTCGCTGGCATTCTGAACATCCGCCACGGGCACGCTCAGGGGGCACGAGATTCTTTCCGCAGACCAACGCCAGCACCATCAAACACCATGAAAAAAAACCACGCGAAATTCGCCGCTCTAAACATCAGCACATCCCCGACGCCGCCAGCCATGCCACCGGAAATTCCATGGACAAAGGACCTCGCCGCCGCCATCGCCACCTCGCGCGGGCTTCCGCTTGGGGGGATTGATCTTGCCCGGCACCTTGGATGTCTCAGCGCCGGAATCGTTCATGGATTCGAGTCTTGGATTTTGTCCGACCGATGCGCGCCGGGGTGGGAAAGCAGACGAGTTGACGGTCAGAACTATCCGGCGACCGGCGACCTGGGCGAGCGGAAATCCCACGCTTTGGGACGGATAAAGTCATGGCCGATGGGCCTATGCCCGCCCAAGTTTTCCGATCAGGATTGCCAGGAATATCTGCCGCGAATCCTGCTGGTCGAGGGCGGCCCGGATTGGCTTTCCGCGTGTTGCGTCAGCGAAGCGATTCGAGAAATCGACACGCTGCCATGCACGATGCTTGGCAAGGGCGCTGACATCGCCGAAGCCGCACTGCCGTTTTTCAAAGATCGCGAGATCGTTGTTGCCGGACATTCCGATGCTGGCGGCAGGGCGCAGGCGTGGGCCGGTCAACTCGAATCCGCCGGCGGAATCGTCTCCGTCCAACTTTGCCCGCCCGATGCTGACCTGAACGACCTGATCAAGTCAGGCGTCACCCCACTCGAAATTTACACACAACTGTTCCAATCATGACCGCTTCCATCTTCACCAAGCTCGAACGACCCGCCGCGCCACCAGAGCAGGCACCGGCCAAGCCGAGCATTTTCAAAAAGCTGCCGACCGCGCCCCCGTCCGCGCCGTTGTTCGTTGACTTGTCACCCCACCTCGACGGCACGGCGAAGCAGGAGAGGCCGACCGTTGCGAAGATTTTGGATGACCTATGCCTATGGTATGCTGGCCGGTTGAACTCTCTCCAATCGGAGCCGGGCGACGGCAAGACGAATGTTTGCATGCGCTCGAGCATCAGCGTTCTGGATGCGGGCGGTTCCGTTCTCTACATCGATCCCGAGGACACGCCAAAGGGTTTCACAACGCGCATGTTGATACTGGGCGCAGACCCCGAGGCCATCCGGGAGCGGGTGCATTATCTCCACAATCCGACGCCCGAGGAAATTCAAGCCGCGCAGGCATGGGCGAGGAAGCACAAGCCCACACTGGTGATTCTGGACGGGCTTGCCGAGAGTATGGCCGCCGTGGGCGCGAATGAGGACAAAGCACAGGAGGTTTTGCCATTCTTCAGGGAAAATCTCCGCCCGTTTGCCGAGGCAGGGGCGGCAGTAGTCGTTGCTGATCACGTCACGAAGAGCACCGAGGGGCGCGGACAGTTCGCCCGGGGCAGCGGTGCCAAGGCGGGCCGCTACGATGGGGTGAGCTACGGGCTTCAAGTCGGGATCCCATACACTCCCCACCAAGCCGGATTCGTGAAGTTGAAGATCGCCAAGGATCGAAACGGCGGCGTCGGCCCGAGGGGGAAAATCATTGCCGAGTTGCATTTCTCCCCCGGAGCCGATGGCCGGACGATCACCGAGTTCCGGGAGCCGCAGGACTCCGGAAGCGGGACATTCCGTCCGACAGCGATCATGGAGAAGATCCGAAAACACCTGGCCCTATTCGACACCGCGTCGAAACGCTCGCTCCGGGAACTTGGGAAAAGCCAGGCAGTCGATGCCGCGATTTCCGTCATGCTTGAGGAGGGCGAAATCGAGGTTTCTACAAGCGGCCAAAGCCATGTCTTTTCACTCAAAAAAACAGACCAATGACAGCCCTACCGTGTTCCGTGTTCCTGCCGTGTTCCTACCGTGTTCCAGAACACGGGCAAAGCATACCGTGTTCACCGTGTTCCTTCCTCCTCTTTATGAGGAACACGGAACACGGTTGATGCGGATAATCTGAAAACCATCAAAAAAACCTCAACCGTGTTCCAAAATTCACAGTCTGAAATCACCATGAATGCCCGCTTCAAAAAATACAGCCCCGCCCAGCCACCGCTTGCCCCGCTCGACGCCAGACTCCGACGCGCGAAAGCACGCCAGAACTTTCCATCCCCCCAAGCCGCCGAGCACGGGCGCTCCCTCGCTGCCATGAACGCCGGGATCCTGGCCGAGCAGCGGACGATCATCAGGAACCTCGCGCTGGACAGTCTGCAATCCGACCCCGGAACAGATGCCACCCGAGCCGCCGCGCGCACGCTCGCCGCCTTGGACGACTGGCTGACTTTCCTACGCGCCGAGGATCGCGCCAGACCCCCGTCCGCACCCGTCCCTCCCGAAAGCCGCTGCAACGCCGCCTCGTTCATTTGTGGCGTGCGGCGAGGGCTTCCAGAATCAAACCACACACCATGAAACAGCCTGATAAACCAACCCGCCAGAAACCCGAACGCCCACCGCGCCCGTCAACCGCCCTCGCGAAAATTCAGAAAGCCGCTGCCCGCTTGGCCGATTGCGTATCCGCCGAGGACACCCACCGCGCCGCCTCGACGATCAGATCGGCGATGGCGGCCGAGCATCGCGTTTACGATCCCGAGCAAAAGAAGCTTATTTCCTTCCCGGATCACAAAACCCGGCTGGCCGCCGCGCAGCTTTTCTTGACCCATGTGGAGGGAATGCCGGTTCAGAAAGCGGAAATCGTCAGCGTGAATATCGACGGCAGACGAGAAGCTGAAGAGAGAATCTTTCGCTCGCCGGCATTGTTGGCTGCGATGCGCGCACGGCTTGAATCTGCGGAGCGTTGTGTCGGTGGAAACGCTGTTGAACAACCGCATCGTGCGGTGACGCGAACTCCGGTCACCCAACCGCAGCCTTCAGCGCCCTGATCAAAATCGTTGGTTGCCCCCGGCCCAAGGCCGCCCTGACAGCCTGATTTTCTCTTTCTCGGCGCTTGAATGCCGCCCCCTGAAAGATTTTTGAAAAAACACCCTTACTTTTGCCGACCTCGCGCGTATAGCGCGGAGTGAAAGAGCAATCTGAATCCCAAAAAGGTGGCAAGAACCCCGAATCCGCACCCGGCAAGCTGGCAGTTCCGCCGGGACTCGAAAAACTCATTTCCGGGGGGCAAACCGGAGCCGACCGGGCGGGGCTCGACGTGGCGATCCGGCACGGCTTTCCCCACGGCGGATGGTGCCCGAAGGGGCGGAAAGCCGAGGACGGTCGCATCGGCGGGCAATACCAACTCGTTGAAACGCCATCCTGGAACTACCTCCAGCGAACGGAATGGAACGTCCGGGACACCGACGGCACGGTGGTTTTCACTCTCGCCAAAGAATTGACCGGCGGCTCGCTCCGCACCATCGCGTTTGCCCGGAAGCACAAAAAGCCCTGCCTTCACATTTCGCGCCTCGCCTTTGGCTACGTGGATCCGGCCCTGCCCCTTCAACAATTCGTCGCCGAGCACGGCATCAGGCGTCTCAATGTCGCCGGACCACGGGCGAGCAAGGAACCAGGAATCTGGCAGTTCGCCTACCAGATCCTTGAGGACGCATTTTTCTGGTCAGAAAACCATGAACCGAGAATTGGCGGGCCGGACGAGGGCTGAACCCACAGAGACGACACCGAAATTTCAACGCCATGAAAACATTCCTCTACTACGCCGGCGTCACTTGGCTGATCCTGCTCGGCGCACTTATCCTTGTCTGCTCTCTGGCCATTCTTTTCACCCAAGACATTTGGAAATTCTGGGAGATCATGAGCCCATTCAATCTCGTCAACTGGCTGGTCATCGCCCTGATGGCGGCCCCGGGGCTCCTCCTCGTCCAGTATTTCCGCAAACCATGAATACCAATCTACTTTCAGCTTTGATACGCCGAAACCCAACGACGGGGAAAAGGCAACTGGACTCGTCACTGATGGGAATGCTGGAAATGACATTCCGAACGGAAGTGGGCGGATTGATCGAAGATACCGCATCATACTGGGTAACGCCATCAAGCGCATCCGAGTTGCGCCAACGGGTTCTCTCTTGGGTTCGGATGTTAAAAGCGCGTCCGACGTTGCCGAAATAAGCCAGATTTACCGAGAGCCGTTCACGATTCTTATCTCTGCATGATCGGCTTGATGCCAAGCATGGCGGCGGCCATCGAATAGACGATAAATGGCGCATCGGAATTGCTAACAATCGGGTTGTCCTGATCTTCCATCATCTTCCAGAGTTCAGCCGCCTTGGCATGCAACGGGTGTTCTTTTTCAAGCGACTGCGGAAAGCATCGGGTGACATCCACTCTGCTTTTTTCAACAGCAGCTTTGAATTGCACTTCCTTAATCTCTGCACTTTGCGGCGCGGGGGTCGGCGCGGGGGCTGACTCGGCTTCGGGCTTGCTTTTCTCCGTGATGGGCATCGCAAGTAAATCATCAAGGCTCTGCGACTCGGCTATCGGCTCGGTGGCTGACTCGGCTTCGGACTTGCTCTTTCTGTCAGCCATACGTTCGTTGTATCGAACTAATCTTTCATCGTAGTCGTCCAGTTTCGCTTGGTTGCGGTAGTATTCCCTCGGATCGTCAATGATCTTGGGGAGCCTCGGTGCGTCATAAGGGTGCGCCTCTTCCAACTTGTCCATCCTTGCAAAATACGTCTGCAAATCAATGCTTTGGAGTGATTTCTTCATTTCCTCCCTGTCACGAGAAGCATCTTGTGCATTTACCTCCCTTTTACGAGTAGCCGTGTCGATATTCCTCTCAATCGAGGAGATGTCTTCCGCAAGCTCATCGGCGTGCAGAACAGTGGTTGCAAATACCAACGTTGCGATAAGCGCCTTCATAGACCCCCCATACTCCCCAGAAGAGGATTTGTCAGGGTAAATCTTCAAAAAAACCACTCGCCCTGAAAAATATAGAGAAGAGCAAAACTATTCTCCAAAACCTGAAAAAACAGGCTGACGAATCGCGTTCTGCTGCGTATGGGAAGGAATATGGAAGAGCTGAGACAAATCGTAAACCGGGAGCCAATGACTCCGGAACGAATGGCGAGAGTGGAGGCGCTCAACCTCTCCCTGGCGATGGCGGAAATCCCCCTCGCCTACCCACAGGAGGAGCGGCTGGCGATCTACTACCGGTATCGACACCAGGAAGCACTGGAAGCCGGACGGGAGCCGGAAATCCTGCCATATCTCCTGGCGCCGGAAGTCTCCCCGCGAAGGTAGCCGAGTCCTCGGCGACCGGATACGAGGCGGATGTCTCCTACCGTCCGAACGGGACGAAGGAGACGCTGACCGAGACGGTTCACCTCGCCTCCGGCACCCTCAAAGAAGCGCAGGAGGAACTGCGGAAAACCCTCATGGGCTACGTGTCCAAGGGCAACACCCTGCGGTCCGCCCCGAAGATCCACGTGGCGGCAGAGGGGAAGATTGCCGCGCCGATCGCGCAATCCACGCCGTCTTCCCGCGCATTCCGCGACCTATCCGACGCCGATGTGGCGAAGATCGCCACAGAAGAGCTGGCCCGCACGCGATTGCTCCCGGCCGACCAGAAGCCTCCCTCGCCCGACCTCGACATCTTGAAGGGACTCCCTGTCGGCGCGGTGGTATATTCCCACGCTTACCGCTCGGAAGGCGGCGGACTCAAGACCCTCACCGGCCCGCTGACGAAGAACTCCCACGGAGACCCCGGATACCCGACCACGGGTAGCACGGGAAGAGGGGCCGAATTCCTCGCCTTGAACCAATTTACCCGCATCGTTTCCACCCCGGAGGCGACCCCGGAACAGCCTGCGGAGATGCCGGGCTTGCAACCGAAAGACGTGCCGCGCCTGCCGATCACGGAAAACAGCAAATACAAGGCATTCACCACGGAAAAAGAGACCACAGCGGCTGAACTCCCCGCGAAAGACTTGGCGACATTCATCCGTGGCGAACACGAGATTTTCCACGATGGATCCCAGCGAGCTATGGGCAACGCGTCACTTTCCCGACTCGCGAGCTATTTTGAAAGCGTCGGCGACGACAAACGCGCCGGCGTGATTTTCCACGAACAGGGCGTCCGCTCCCAGGAAGGGGACATTTCCGACGCCAACGAAGGCAAGGTTGAATTCCTTTCCGCCATCATCAAGGCGGGCGGAGTCAACCTCGATGACCCGGTATTCAGCGCGGAGATCCGCCACCTCCAAAACAAGAACACCCGCCTCTTTAATCGTAAACGCGCGCAATCGCTCGACCAACTCCGCGCCTCCCTCGTGGACAAGGGATTCGGGGCCGTCATGAAGCTAGAAACCGTCACCGACCTGATTGACGCCATCGAGTTGCGGCTCGGCAACAACGGAAAAGAAATCTGGGCAACCCCGGAATACGTTGCACTCGATGAAAACGCCCCCTTTTCCATCGCAGAGACCCCCACCGGCGGAATCGGCATCGCCACCGCGCAGCGCGTGGTGGATGCCAAACTCAAGGAATTTGGCTTCACAGGCGCAAAGGTGCTCGTGGTGGGATATATTTCTGAGAAACCCGTTGACCCGAGTGCCCCTCGAAAGTATTCCAAGAGCGATGCAGGAGACACCCCAAGCCAAGAGATCGCCCGTGACGTGGGAGCAAGCAGTCGCGCAATTCAAGTGGCACAACCCGGCACATCCTCCAGGGATGCCGAAATCGAAGCCATCAGAAGAGCAGCAGCGATCCCTTGGATTAGCCTTGAAACATTTGGAGAAGCTCACACGGTAGCGTCCGAACATCAAATCTGGTTCAAGGGCGACAAGGTCATCAAGGCCACGGCCTACGGGAAATTCGGCCATTCCTTCGACGGGCCAGGCAAAGGAACCCCGCTGGGATACCTCCGCAGGATCGCTGCCGCCAACGAGGCGTTCAGCGACTCCGCGACAATCATCGGGAAGTTTGTGGACGCGGAGGGGAATTTCGGCCTCGTCCACGCGCAGGATTTTATCCTTGGAGACGAGAGCAAGACGATTGCGACGGAAGATCAAATCATCGCGTTCCTGGAAGCAAACGGATTCTCCGAAGACACGACCAGCAAGGCGCGCGGCATCCATGTGAACGCCGAACTCGGAATCGAAGTCTCCGACTTCCACCCCGGAAATTTCGTTGTCTCCGCAGATGGAAAACTTGTCCCCATCGACGTGCTCGCCCGGAAGTTTGACCCATCCAAAGGGATTAATTATTCCATCCGCCGCAACGCCGCTGGCCAGATCGAAGGCTACTTCGACCCGCGCACGGGCGAGGCCGTGATCAATGCCTCGGCAATCTCCTCGCCCAAGCGGGCGGTGGAAGTGCTCCTGCATGAACTCGTCGGCCACGGCGGCATGGCGGCCGCGCTGAAAGGGATCCACCCCGCCGGATATGCGAACCTCCTCAAGGTTCTCCAGAAATTCACGCGCGAAAACGGCTCCTCGCTTTGGGCCGACGTGCAGACCCGCTACCCAGGGAAACCAGAGGCCACGCTTTTCGATGAAGCCCTCGCCCGGCTGGCCGAGAACCCCGCCCGCAGCCAGCGCGAAGAGAGCCTTTTCCGGGCGATCCTCAACACGATCCGCCAATGGCTCGCCAAGGCCGGGATCACGAACTGGAGCGACGCCGACATTGATGCGCTGATCCGTCGGGCGGCGGATGCCGTTCGCCAAGGGGAAATCACCGGCGGGAAACAAGGGATCCAGAATAGCCGAGTGGGGCAGACGTTGCGAGAGGCGGAATCCACGATGGTTGAGGACAATCCGGAAACCCCGTTGCTCAACATCAAGACCAGTAACACACAAATCGCCATTGCTGCGGCATCCGTTGTGAGATCATGGCCAAAAACCCTTGTCGCTGCAGACGGGAGCGGAATTGACTTGGCTGTTGCAGATAAAGGATCCATCGGATCTCGCGTTTTCCATCTGATCCGAGAGGAATCGACAAACACAATCCATCCAGGAAAAGCCGCATGGCTGTCGCGCGTTCCAGAAACATTGCAAAATGCCCAAGTTCGAATCATTGATTCACAGGAAGGAACTCGGATTTTTGTCAGAAAATATGAGGGAGGAATAAACCATGCGGTTGTTATAAAGCCCGACGGAAGCATTGATTCTCAAAACGCGTTCACAGGACATCTTGAAACTCACTTCCCGATTTTAGACATCAACGACCCCAGAAACAGGCAGAAATACATGATCGTTGACTGGGTTCGCCCAGATATAGAAGAACCGGGACTACGCCAGACCGCACCCCGGGCGACGCCCCCTGACTCCACGGTTTCTGGCCCTCGTCAGGAGGAATTCCAAGGCTCCAATACTCCCGGACTTGCAGCCGGTCAACGGGTTTTCTCAGCTCCAAAGAATTTCCGTCTGCATTGCGAGACCAATTTTCAATAGCGAGCGCGATTTCCAGCGTCATAACCCCGACAAGGAGTCAACATTTCCCTTCACGAAAATCAGAGGTGGAGGGCAATCCATGATTGGAGTTCGGTCTTCGATGGGGCTCCGATTCTGCGGGCAACCTCAGTTCCTCCCTTGAAAATGATGAGCGCCGGAACATTGCGCACGCCCAATTTGCCGCAGGCCTTCATGCTCGCATCGTCGGCCGAGGCATTGATCTTCACGAAATCGAGCTTCCCGGCGAATTCAATGGCAAGGTCATCGAGAACCGGGGCGAGCGAACGGCAGGGGCCGCACTGCGGAGTGTAAATGTCAACAAGCGTCGGCAGGGCGGCGTTGGCAAGGGTGTCATTCAGGTCAGCGGCAGAGATTTCTTTCATGTTTTTCGATTTTGTCGGCTTCACACAGCGAAACGGTCAAATGCTTCCTCGGCCCTCTTGAGGGAGAGCATCGAAGGCATACGCGCGAGACCTCCCGCTCGACAACCGATTTCTTTTCGTTTCGACAGATTTTTTGTGGCCGGACAATTTGCCCCCGGCGACCGGTTGAGGAATTCCGGCCTGGCCCAGAAAGAGGAACAACACGACATCCTACGCGCGCGCGTAAAGGGCGAAAATCGGGCCGGTTTTGGGCTCTATCGGGTATCTATCGGGTAGCCGCTTCTGTAAATTGTTGATATACAGCAAAAGTCACCGGATTTCTAATCCGGCGGCCGTTGGTTCGAATCCAACCGGGCGCGCATCCCTCAGCGGCAGGCTCCCCCGAGGGTTCATCCCGAAAACAGCGATTGAAACCTGAAGACAGAAAGATTTTCCGGGATTCTGCATTGACCGCTTCGCGTTTGACAAAAACATCCAAAACATCTATTTTGTCCAATATGTTAACTCTATCGGCCAACGAGGCAAAGCAGTCGCTTGGGAGGATTCTTGATGCCGTGCAGAGGGAGCCGGTGATGATCCGGAAGCACAACCGGGAGGCAGCCGTGGTCATGTCTCCCACGGAATACGACCGGCTTCGGGGCATCAACGTGGCGGAGTTCTCCGCGTTTTGTGATCGTGTTGGCAAGCGGGCGGGCGAACAGGGGCTCACGGAGAGAGGACTGGCGAAGCTTCTTGCCGGAAAATGAACCGGACCGGACGGTGGGTTTTTGACACGAACGCACTGGTCAGCCGTCTGCTGGTGCCGGGCTCGGTTCCGGCGCGGGCATTGCAGAAGGGGATGGAATCCGGATATTTGCTGGTTTCCGACGAGACGCTCGATGAATTGGCCCAGGTGCTTGCGCGTCCGAAATTCGACAAATATGTGGGCTCCGCAGACCGGCGCCGGTTCTTCGAGCTGCTGGGACGCGTGGCGATCCGCGTGGCGATCCTCCGCCCCATCCAGGCCTGCCGGGATTCCAAGGACGACAAATTCCTGTCCCTGGCCGTGAACGGGCGTGCGGATGCGCTGGTGAGCGGAGACGGGGATCTGCTCGCTTTGCATCCCTTTCTTCGGATTCCCATTCTGACGCCTGCCGCCTTTCTGGCTGGAACGGCGGATTTTCCAGAATGACCGAACCTTGCGGACCGGGGTCTATTTAAGTGAGATCGAGCTTCACGGGTTCTTGCGCGCCGAGGCCAGAAATTCTTTTTCAAATTCCCCCGCACGACCTGCCCCCTCCCGATCTGCGCGAGGACTCGTCAGCCGCGCGGCCCGGGAGGTGAGGACGGCGAGGATGGCGAGGATGGCGTCGAGCACCGCGTCGAGGTGCTTCCCGGCGTCGGCCGCGAGAAACCGCAGGACAAAATACCCGTGTTGCTGGAGGAGGGAGTCCTTCCGGCGGTCACGCCTCCAGGCATCTTCGTCGGCGAGGTGCTGCGGGCCGTCGAGTTCAATGACGAGCCGGGCCTCTTCGCAGAGGAAGTCCGCCTCCATCGTGCCCTGCTGGTCGAACGGGATCGCGAGCTCGGCATTGAGGCGAAACCTGCCGCGTGTGGCCGGGAGCGATTCGAGGCGCTTGAAAAGAAACGCCTCCGACGCGCTGCGTGCGCGGGCAACGCCTTCGGCGCCCGGGATCGGGCGGCAGGCGGCGCGGACAAAAAGGTCGGCCAATTCGTTGTCCACACCGTCGCGGATCAGCCGGCGGACGCTGGCCGCGTAGTCGCGCTTCCATTCGGGATCCACCGGGAGCGGGACATCCGACGGCCAGCCCGGGATCGCGCTCGCGGGGAGAAGCAGCGAATACCCGGCCGCCTCGTAGCCCGCGCACCGGCGGTTGAACATGCGCTCGAGCATCGGGACATTGAGGTCGGCGTAATCATAGACACGGGCTTCCGTCTTCCCCTCGTGGAGCCGGTGGAGGCGGCCGGCGTATTGCGCGATCGTGCCGCGCCAGGAAACCGGCATCGCAAGGAAAAGCGTGTCGAGCTGCGGGTCGTCAAATCCCTCGCCGATAAATCCCCCGGTCGCCAGAAGAACGAGATTTGTCCGGTCTGCCGCCAGCCCGTCCCGCGCGGCGCGCAAAGACTTTTTTCCCATCCCTCCCTGGAGTCGGATCACGCAGGCGCCTTGCTGCGTGAGGGCGGCAGCCAGAATGTCCATGTGCCCGGTCCGCTCCGTGAGGACGAGCGGGCGGCGACCTTCTTGCAGGCACGCAACCACATCGGCGCAGAGCAGGACGTTCCGTGCGTCGTCGTGAACCAGTTCGTCGCAGAGCTGTTGAAATTCGACGCGCGGGTCGGCATCCGGCTCGCATGCAGCGCGGAAGGCCGTCGGACGAACCATCACGCGGTGTTCGAACGGACGCGCCCGCGCCTGAGCCTTGGCGTCCACCCGGTAGCGGACCGGACCGCACTGCATAAAGATGATCGGATGGTGGCCGTCCTTGCGTGCGACTGTGGCCGAGAGGCCGGTGAGAAATTTTGCCTGCGCGCGGCGTGCGACGAGCTCGAAACTCTGCGCCGAGAGGTGGTGGCATTCATCCACGACGAGGTGGCCGTAACCGGCCACGCAATCGTCCACGACATGCTTTCGGACGAGCGATTGGATCAAGGCCACATCGAGCAAGCCGTTGAGTTTCCGCTTCCCGCCGCCGAGGTGGCCGATGGATTTTTCCGGGACGCCGAGAAAGCACGAAAGCCGTTCGATCCACTGCTCGAGGAGCTGCCGGCGGTGGACCAGGACGAGCGTGTTCACGCCTCGGCGGGCGATCAGCCAGGCGGCCAAAACGGTTTTCCCGAAGGCAGTCGTTGCGGCGAGCACGCCGGTTTCGTGCGCGAGCATCGCCTCGGCTGCGGCGACCTGATCCGGCCGGAGAGCGCCGTGGAATTCCATTTGCAGCGGCGAGCCGGCCTGCCGGAGATCCTGAAGATCCAGGCGGATGTGGTGGGACTTCAGGAGAATCTGCAAATCGCCGAGGCATCCGCGCGGGAGGGCGATGTGTGCGGGATGGTCTTCCGCGCAGGCGATCACCCGTGGCTTGTTGAACGTCGTCAAGCGCATCGCCTGGGCGCGATAAAATTCCGGGTTCTGAAATGCGGCGAGCCGGACAACGCGGTTGCGCAAAGCTGGCGGGAGGACTGCTTTC
Organism: Verrucomicrobiia bacterium; assembly: GCA_037128135.1. GTDB lineage: Bacteria > Verrucomicrobiota > Verrucomicrobiia > Chthoniobacterales > Terrimicrobiaceae > QYQL01. Next base: position 33,238 of record JBAXXD010000005.1, on the reverse strand, counting down.
GGAAGGTAAATCTGGTCGGAGAGCACGGCTTCGATCACGTCCGGCAGCGGATCCGTCATCGGCGGGTCTTTGGTTCGGCGCGAGGGCGGCGCCTGCCACGGTGCCAGCGCGAACTCCTCATCTGGAGCCGCCCGCACGCCGAGCACGCGGTTTCGGCGCTCGGCCTCGGCGACCAGCACCGCAACCTGAACGACCGGGATTTTTTCGATCCGCCCGAGGAACTCCCACTGGTCGGCATGCGGCTCGAACTGCGCGTCGAGGAAGACCGCGTTCCCGGATTCGCGGGCGGCCATTTGCAGCGGGAGCGCGATCAGATTTCCAAACCCGCCGCGAGGGAGCGTGTCTTGGTTCGGAAACAGCCGGTCATATGAGGCGAGCCCGAGTCCCGGCCGGCTCTCCATCGTCTCGGTGAGCAGGTGCGAACCGAGCTTGCGGGCGAGGGTCGCCGGGATGGCCTCCTCAAAAAAGAACCACGCATGCGCGCCGTCGCCCGAGCGCGAGCGCTCCAGCACCACCGGCAGACCCCGCTCGTGGCACATCCGCGCGAACCCCGCCGCATCGTCCCGCCATCCCTCACCATCAAAATCCACCGCAAGAAAAAAACAGGTCTCGTCGCGCAGCATCGGATAAATCCCCATGACGAATGGACGTCCGCCAGCATCGCGTCCGGCGAGATGCCAGTGGACGGTCTCGTCGGTGAGCGCCTGCCAGCAGGCGTTCGGGCAGGCAGGACATTTGATGCGGCGTTTCTCGCAGACCCCCCGCACCCATTCGTTTCCGCACGCCGGCGCGTAGCCGGATTTGCCGGTGCGGGAACTCTCGAACCGCCGGGCATAGACGTCATCGCGCCCGCGAAAAAGCGAGCGGAAGCGCGCGATCTTCCCGGCCGCCGGACTCAGGCGGCACAGGAATTCCGGCGGCGGAACACCGCGCGGAACACCTTCCTCAACGCGGACGATCGTGGCGGGCAGATCAGGCATGCGGGGTTTTCAGAAACAACAAATCGCAGCACGGCCACCGGCGGCCGGATTATGCGGAGCCGATGAGGATGCCGGTGATGAACACGAGGACGCCGCCGACCACGACCTGAAAGGCGGCGGCGAGGAGCGGGGTGTCCATGTATTTGTGACGGATCCACGAGATGACAGCGAGTTCGACAGCCACGACCGCGACGGCCACAGCCATGGCCATGTGGAAGTTCGCGATGAGAAAGGGCAGGGTGTGGCCGATGCCGCCGAGCGTGGTCATGAGCCCGCAGACAATCCCGCGCGCCCACGGATGCCCGCGGCCGCTGAGCACGCCGTCGTCCGAGAGCGCCTCGGCGAACCCCATGCTGATGCCCGCTCCGATCGATGCCGCCATGCCGACAAGGAAAGCGTCGTGGCTGTTCATCGTCGCATAGGCGGCGGCGAAAACCGGGGCGAGCGTGGAAACCGATCCGTCCATCAGCCCCGCCAGACCCGGCTGGATCACCTGAAGAACAAAAAGCCGTCGCGCCGCCTCGTCCTCGGATTTGCGATCGCCCGACGTTTCGAGCCCCTCCCTCATGTCCGCCGCCATATTTTCATGGATCTGCTCGGTGGCGGCGAGTTCGTTGAGGAGCGAGCGGACGGCGAGATCGGTCGTGAGTTTCGCGGCGCTTTGATAAAATCTCAGCGACTCCTCCTCCATCACCCCGACCGTTTCGCGGACCTGCTTCATGCTCAGGGTGAGCGACAGCCAGAGCGGCTTGCGCCGGAGGAACCCCTTCACGTCCCCGCTGCGGACGAACGGGATGTGATCCCCGTAGCGCTGGCGGTGCATTTCGATGAGGCGCGCGGCATGGGTGTGCTCCTCCGCCCGCATGGTCTCCAGCATCCCCGCCGTCGCCGGATATTTTTCCTTCAGGCGGCGCGCGAAATCCCCGTAGATCCGCGCGTCGTCCTCCTCGAGCGAAATCGCAAGCGCCAGCACCTCGCTGGGAGAAAGGTCTTTGATGGATCTGGACACGCCGCACTTGTGAAGCCATTCCCCGCCGCAGATCAAGGAGCAAATAACAATCCGGGACGGATCGCGCTCCACAATCTCCAGAAAATCTGCTATGATTCCTCGTTAGAAAAAATCCGCTGACCGTCATGAAAAAACTTCTGTTCGCACTTCTTGCGCCCGCGCTTGCGGCGACCGTCCACGCGGAATTCCGAGGGGCGTGGGTTGCGTCGGTTTACAACATCAATTTCCCCTCGTCATCCAGCCTTTCGGCGGAGGCGCAAAAAGCCCAGGCGATCCGGATTCTCGATGCCGCGCAATCCGCCCGGCTGAACGCGGTGCTCCTCCAGGTGCGCCCGGAAAGCGACGCGCTTTACCCCTCGCAGATCGAGCCCTGGAGCCGCTGCCTGACCGGCACGCAGGGGCGGTCGCCGGGATACGACCCGCTCGCGTTTTTCATCGCCGAGGCCCGGAGGCGGGGCATCGCCGTCCATGCCTGGCTCAACCCGTATCGCGCGGCCGCCACCGCCTCGCAGCCGCGCACCTCAAACCACATCAGCAAAAAGTTTCCGCAATTCGCCTACCGGGTCGGCAACGTGCTCTGGATGGATCCCGGCGCGCCGGAGGTCCGGCGCCAGATCGTCGCCGTCGTGCGCGACCTCCTGTCCCGATACGACCTCGCCGGCATCCATCTCGACGATTATTTTTACCCGTATCCGACAGACAGCGGGCGGGTTTTTGCCTTTCCCGATGAGAAGACGTATGCGGCCTACCGCGGGGTTGGCGGAACGCTCGACAAGGCCGGTTGGCGGCGCAACAACGTCCACCAGTTGATCCGCGCGATCAGCGAAACCGTCCGCTCGACCAAGCCCGGCGCGCTCTTCGGAGTGAGCCCGTTCGGCATCTACACGAAAGGCTGCCCGCCCGGCGTGAAAGCCGGCGTGGATCAATACCACGAGCTCTACTCGGATCCTCTCAAATGGATGGGCGAGGGGTGGGTTGACTACCTTGCGCCGCAGCTCTACTGGGCCGAGGGCGGGCCGCAGAGCTTCTCCGCGCTCCTCCGCTGGTGGCGCAGCCCGCAGGCCAACCCGCGCGGGATTCCGGTCTGGCCCGGACTCGCCGCGGACCGGCTGTCATCTCACGGATGGCCCGCTTCGGAAATCGCGACCCAGCTCGCCCTCGAAAAATCCATCGCTCCGCGCGCGCACGGAGGGTTCCTCCTCTGGAACATCGGGCCCCTCACAAAAAACACAAAAAACATCCTTGCGGTCGTCCGCTCGCATTGAGGAAAGCTGGCGGAATCCCCCCGCTCGTGTTTCGCCGGGTTTTGACATCGCTTGCGGGAGGCGGTAGGGTTGTCCCGCATTGAACGCGCTTTTCCTCCACGAAACACAACAATCGCATGTCGCGCCCGGTCTTCCTTGAATGAAAACCGTGACGTTTGACGATCTGGCGGGGCTCCCGTTTCTCCGGCATTATGCGGAGGCGTTTCGCAAGGCCACCAGGGTGACCTTGAATCTTCTTCCGCCGGATGAACAAAACCGGCGCGTCGGCTTCCGGCAGGAGGAGAACGCCTTCTGCGAACTTGTGGGAAGCACCCCGGCCGGCTGTGCAGCCTGCCAGAAAACCCAGAGGGGCCTCCAGCGAAGCACCGCCAAGGAGCTCGCCCCCCAACAGGTTTATTGCTTCTCGGGGCTGACCGACATCGCGATCCCGGTGATGGTCGGGCGGCAGCACGTGGCCACCTTGTTGAGCGGACAAATTTTCCGCCGGGAGCCGACCCCGCACGATTTTGAGATGGCGCTGAAGAAGCTCGGAGGCAGGCTGGACAAGAGGTTGGAGAAGAAAGCGCGGAAGGCCTATTTCGAGACGCCGGTCATCCCGGCGGACAATCTCCACGCGATCGTCCAACTGCTCACCGTGTTTGCCCTGCATCTCCCCGAGGACGCGGGCCGGCAGTTGGCGACGGATGACGCAGACCTCGAACCGGCCGCAGTGAGCAACGCCAAGAAATTCATCCACTCGCATTCCGAGGAGCCCGTCACGCTGGAGCAGGTGCTGCAGCATGTCCATGTGAGCCGGTTCCATTTCTGCAGGATCTTCAAAAAATCCACGGGCGTCACGTTCACCGAATACATGTCGCGCATCCACGTGGCCAAGGCGAAGAACTTGCTGCTCGATCCTTCGCTTCGCATCTCCGAGATCGCCTTTGCCGCAGGATTCGGATCCATTCCGCAATTCAACAACGTTTTCAAAAGCCTCGTCGGAATGTCGCCGACGGAATACCGAAAGCAGCTGCCGGAAACCCAGCCCAAATAACAAAACCCGATTTTCATCCCGTGAACACCTGCCCCTCCACCACAGCGCCTTCGCGGCAAGCGACGCCGCCATCGAACAACCGGAGCCGCTTCCTGGCCGCGTGCCGGTGCGAGCCGGTGGATCGCACTCCCGTGTGGCTGATGCGCCAGGCCGGACGCGCACTGCCGGAATACCGCGCACTGAAGGAAAAGCACACGTTCGTCGAGCTCGCCCGCACGCCGGAGCTTGCGGCCGAGGTCACGCTGCAGCCGATCCGGCGCTTCGATTTCGACGCGGCGGTTCTCTTCAGCGACATCCTCGTCGTGCCCGAGGCGATGGGCCAGCCGTATCACTTCCGGGAAAATGGCGGAGGCATCGAGATGGAGTTCGCCCTACGGTCGGCGGAGGACATCCGGCGGCTGGATCACCGGGGGGCGGTCGAGCGGCTCCAATATGTCGCGGACGCGCTCGCCCTGATCAAGCCCGCGCTCAACGGGCGCACCGCCCTGCTCGGATTCGCGGGCTCGCCGTGGACGCTGGCGCGCTACATGATCGAGGGATCCAGCGCCGGAAAAGCCGACGGGGCGAAGGAACTTTTTTATTCCCAGCCGCTCCTATTTTCGGAACTGATGGAAAAGATCACCGCTGTGGTGGCCGGGTTTTTGAAGATGCAAATCGCCTGCGGCGCGGAGGCGGTGCAGATTTTTGACAGCAACGGCGACCTTCTCGCCGACAATGTTTTTGAGGCCGCATCGGGCCGGTGGATCCGCGAAATCATCGCGGCGCTCGACGGCAAAGTTCCGGTGATCCTTTTTTCCAAAGGCGGGCCCGGACGCCTGGAGCCGCTCGTCTCGACCGGGGCGAACGTGTTGAGCGTCGACTGGACGCAGCCGCTGGCAGGAATCCGCAGGATGCTGCCGGACGGCGTCGGCGTGCAGGGCAACCTCGATCCCTTCCTGCTCACCACCACGCCGGAGATCGTCGCCGCCGAGACCGCCCGCATCCTGTGCGACATGCACGGCCTCACCGGGCATGTGTTCAACCTCGGCCACGGCGTGACGCCAACGGCAAAACTCGAATGCATCCAGGCGCTCGTGGACACCGTCCGAAGTTTTCAGTCTTCAGTGTTCAGTGTTCAGCGCGGAGTGAGACGCGCTTGATCCGCGATGGCTTTTCTGAAAACTGAACACTGAAAACTGAAAACTTGTGTGATGAGCCCGCTCCACGTTGATCTCGATCTGGTAAAAAAATACAACACCGCCGGGCCGCGCTATACCAGCTACCCGCCGGCGACGAAGTTCACCGACAGCGTTTCGTGGGACGACCTCGACGCGCGGATCGAGGCGAACAACCGCTCCGCGCGCGACCTCTCGGTTTATTTTCACATCCCGTTCTGCGAGTCGCTCTGCTGGTTCTGCGGCTGCACCACGGTCATCACGCACAACCACGACAAGGGTGCGGACTACGTGGATTACCTCGGGCGCGAGGTCGCCCGGGTGGCGCCGCGCCTGAATCCCGCGCGCCAGGTCGTGCAGCTCCACTTCGGCGGCGGGTCGCCGACGTTTTTGCGGCCGGAGGAAATCCGGAGGCTCGGCGACATCATCCACCGGCATTTCACGTTTTCTCCGGAGATCGAGGCGAGCGTCGAGGTCGATCCCCGCCGGCTCACGCGCGAGCATCTGGTCGCCCTGCGCGAAATCGGGTTCAACCGCGCCTCGATGGGCGTGCAGGATTTCAACCCGGATGTCCAGAAGGCGATCCACCGGATCCAGCCGCCGGAGATGACCCGGCAGGCGATGGATTGGATGCGCGAGCTCGGGTTCGCATCCATCAACCTCGACCTCATCTACGGGCTGCCGAACCAGACGCCGGAATCGTTCCAGGAAACCCTCGACGCGGTTCTCGACATGCAGCCCGACCGGCTCGCCGTCTTCAGCTATGCCCACGTCCCGTGGATCAAGCCGGCCCAGAAAAGCCTGGAGCAAAAAATTCTGCCCGCGCCGGAAATCAAGCTGCGTCTACTCAAGATGGTCATCGAGACCCTGACCGCCGGCGGGCGCTATGTCTATATCGGCATGGATCATTTCGCGCGGCCCGACGACGAGCTGGCGGTGGCGCAGCGGAACAAGCGGCTCCAGCGGAACTTCCAGGGCTACAGCACGCGCTCGGGCTCGGACATCTACGCGTTCGGGATGTCGAGCATCTCGCAAATCCCCGACGCTTACTGGCAGAACGAAAAGGATCTTCCCAAATATCAGGAGGCGGTGGACGCCGGGCGGGCGCCGTGGAGCCGCGCGTATCTGCTCACTGCCGAGGATATGATCCGCCGCGAAATCATCATGCGCGTGATGTGCGATCTGTCGCTCGATTTCGCCGCGATGTCGCGGCAGCTCGGCATCGGTTTCGAGGATCGCTTTGCGCCGGAACTCGCCGCGCTGGAGCCATTCGAAGCCGACGGGCTGGTGCTGCGCACGCCCGCCGGATTCACCGTCACCGATACCGGGCGACTCTTTATCCGCAACATCGCGATGTGCTTCGACGAGACGCTCGCCCCGGCCGGCGAGCGCAGGCATTCGAGGACGATCTGATGAAACCCGTCGCGATCATCGGCGCGGGCATCACGGGGCTCACCGCCGCATTTTATCTCAACCGGGCGGGGATCCCGGTCACGGTTTTCGAGGCCGGCCCCCGGGTCGGCGGCGCGATCCGATCCCTCCGGCAGGATGGATACCTCGCGGAGTTCGGGCCGAACACGATCCTGGAAACGTCGCCGAAAATCGGGCGTCTCATCCACGACGCGGGCCTCGATGCCCGCCGCCTCGATCCCGACCCGAAGGCCGGCGCGCGGTTCGTGGTCCGCTACAAACGCCCGATCGCGATGCCCGGCTCGCCGCTCGGATTTTTTACGACCGACCTTTTTTCTCTCCAAGCCAAGCTGGCCGTGCTGCGCGAGCCGTTCGTGCCGCCGCGGCGCGACGGGGCGGAGGAGAGCATCGCCGGGTTCGTCGTGCGCCGGCTGGGCCGGGAATTTCTCGATCACGCGATCGACGCGATGGTCGCCGGAGTCTATGCGGGCGACCCCGCCAGGCTGTCGGTCCAGCAGGCGTTCCCGAAGCTCGCCGCGCTCGAAGCCAAATACGGCTCGCTCATCAAAGGACAAATCCTCGGCGCGCGGGCGCGCAAAAAATCCGGGGAAATCGCCAAGGATCGCGCCCCGAAATTTTCTTTCGACGAGGGTCTCCAGGTGCTGCCGGACACGCTGAGCGAACACCTCGGCACCGCGGTGCGGCTCAATTCGCCGGTCGTCGGGATCACGCGGACGGCCGGCGGCTGGACGCTGGACCTCCGCACGCAGGGCGGCGCGGCGCGCTCGGATCACAGCGCGGTGATTTATGCGGGCACGGCATTCCAATTGGCCGAGCTGAAGGTCGTGCTGGGCGAAGCCGACGACGACAGGCGGGACACCCGTGCCCCCTGTGAGGAATCGTCCGGCCTGTCGCCGTTCTCGGAGATCCGCCATCCGCCGGTGGCAAGCGTGGTGCTCGGATTCCGGCGCGAGGACGTCGCGCATCCGTGCGAGGGGTTCGGCGCGCTGATCCCAAACGTCGAGAAATTCCATATTCTCGGCACGATCTTTTCGTCGTCGCTTTTTCCAAACCGCGCGCCGGACGGCCACCTCACGCTCACCAGCTACATCGGCGGCGAGCGGCATCCCGAGCTGGCCGCCCTGCCGCCGGAGGAACTCGTTGAGCTCACGCTGCGGGATTTGCGCGTCCTGTTCGGAGTGAAAGGCAGGCCAACATTCCGGCACTGCGTCGTTTTCTCCAAAGCCATCCCGCAATACAATGTCGGCTACGGCCGTTATCGCGGGATGCTCACAGAAATGGAGGCGCAGGCGCCCGGCCTCTTTTTTGCGGGGCATTACCGCGACGGCATCTCGCTGGGCGACTCGATCGTCTCCGGCTGCAACATCGCCGAACGCGCCGGAAAAACATTTCAGCCTTCCTGACCTCGCCCGGAGAAAATGAAAAGGGAGGAAAACGGATGGCCGCAGGATGTCTGATGCCACCTTTTCAAAATAAATTGACTCAGAGCATCGGCAGGATGCCGATGCCACGTAGCATTGGCTTCCAGCCAATGGTCCAGAAAAATCCAAGATGCGGTATGATGCTACATCGCATGGCCGCCCCGGCCATGATCGGATCGGCTGAGAAACTGCCGGACGGCCTCGATGACCGGCTCCGGCGGCAATTTTTTGAGGCGGCGGACGCCGTCGGAATCCGGCGGTGCTTGGAACGCGGCGTGCCGGGGTGCCGGCCGGTGCCAGTGCGCGATGTTTGACGGGCCGAAAAGCGTGAAGCACGGCACGCCGAATGCCGCCGCCAGATGAGAGGCCGCGCCGTCCACCGTGAGGATCATCCTGGCGTTCGCGCAGAGCCAGAGGAACTGCCGCAGGGTGGTCGCCAATAGCGCGCTGCCGCTCGCCTCGGCGATGCCTCCGCAATGAGCCGTCTGCCACCCGGCCCCGTCGCTTGTGAGGACGCACGGACAATCCAGCAACTTCAGCACGGCCGCCCAGCCCTCAACCGTCCACATCTTTTTTTTCCAGCCGGAGGTGGCATTCACCAGCACATACCCGCCCGGCTCCCACCCATCGGGAGCCCACCCATCGGGAGGAGGCTTCAGAACGGGCGGACGGAACGGCTGCCCCGATGGAACGGGTGTGTTTTTCCAGAAAAATTCGGAGATGTAGGAACCGCCCAGTTCAGGATGGGAGGGCCGGCGGAAGACAAAAGGATGATACCAGCTCAGCTCCGATTTTTCGGGGGCGACGAGATGACGCTTCAGAACCGGCGCCAACGCCGAGCGCAGGGCGGATTTATTGAGGGGATCAAAGCAGTAGAGGGCGGGGGCGGGAACGAGAGCCGGACCGCGCACCACTTCCACGCCAGGCATCAGGCCCACAAGGTCGGCGTGGCCGTTGCGCGTCATCAGGCGCACCGGGGTGCCGTGAAAATCCCGCAGGCGGGAGAGCGACGGCTCGAGGAGAACCAGATCGCCGAGCTGCTTGTGAAAAACGGCGTAGCATCCGGACATTCCCTAATCTCGCCGGATCGCCGCCGGAGCTCAAGCGCGAAGCCGACGCTGCTTCAGCTTCTGCAAGCCGAAAGGCCGGACTGGAGGTTTTTTGCGAGGCTTCCGATGTTTTCCTCATCGAAGAGGGTGGTGTGGGAGCCGGAGGCCGGGATGACAGTGAGTTCGCCGACGAACCCGCTCCAGCCCATGTCATGCGGGGAATCAAAAACATTTCCGCCGTGGTCGGACGCGCGGAAGAGAGTTAATTTCCCGTTGTAGCGGCCCGGCGAATAGGCGCGCATGGATCGGGCGTGCGCCCCGCGCAGCTCCCTGCGGCGGTCGTCGCTGTGGGCCTCCGCGATTTCGTCGTGCGCCGGCAGTGCCCGCTGGAAAAGCCGGCCGGAAAAATAGACGGCCGTCTGGAAGATTTTGTCGCGGAGCCTACGGGCACCTTTTCGTTGAAGGTAGCGTCGCAGGCGTTCCGCGAAGCCGGCCCGGAGCATTTTGACATCCGGAGTCGCGGTGTCAAAGAGCCCAAGGAACGCGACTTCCTCGCCGGCGGCCTGAAGCTGCAGCGCCATCTCATAGGCCACGGTGCCCCCGTATGAGTATCCGGCAAGGAGATACGGGCCGTGCGGCTGCCTCCTGCGGACGGACTTCAGGTAAAGCGCGGCGGTCTCCTCAATGCCAGGAATATGAAATTTTTCCTCCGCATGGAGCCCGGGCGACTCGATGGCCAGAACCGGCCGCCCTCCGTCTAAATAGGGCATCAGCTTTTTATAGACGAGGATTCCTCCATCGCCGGCATGGATGCAAAAAAGCGGCGCGTTGGCACCCTCCGCGTGGATGACCGCGAGCACCGGGCCCTGCGCGTCGTGGCCCTCGCCTTCGACGAGCTCGCGATCCACGAGGCTCGACAGCATGCGGAGGCTCGGCGCGCGCAGGAGGGTTGCCAGAGGAAGCGTCAGGCCGAGGTCGCGGTGGATGCGCGAAAACAACCTGAGCGCGAGCAGCGAGTGCCCGCCGAGATGGAAAAAATTGTCGTCGCGTCCGATGGGTTCGCCCCCGAGCAGCTCCGACCAGATCGCGGCGAGTCGCTTCTCGGTCGGGGTTTCCGGGGGAGCGGACTTCGTCCTGGCGGAATCATCAGGATCCGGGAGCGCGGACATGTCGAATTTTCCGCTGTCCGTGAGCGGGAAACGATCCACAAAAACGATCGCATCCGGGCGGAGAAATGCGGGGAGCTTGGCAGTCAGGAAATCCATCAGATCCTCGCGCTCCAGCGGGCCGTTCGGGCGAACCCATGCGACGAGGATTTTCGAGGAGGCGGATCGTCCGCGCGTGCCGACCCGGCACTCCGCGACCCGAGGGTGCGCGGCAATCGCGGCCTCGACCTCGCCGGGCTCGACCCGGACGCCGCGGATCTTGACCTGCCGGTCGTGCCGTCCGAGAAATTCCAATGTCCCGTCTTCCCGCCAGCGGGCGAGGTCGCCGGTTTTGTAGAGGCGTCCGGCACCGGGCACCAGACCGTCGAAAAAAACCGAATCCGTCCGCGCTTTGTCGTTGAGGTAGCCGATGGCGAGCCCGTCTCCGCCAGTATAGAGATCGCCCGGAATCCCGACCGGCACCAAATTTTTCGTCCTGTCGAGGAGGAAGACCGTGGTGTTGGAAATCGGTTTCCCGATTGGCACCGACGCCAATTCCAAATCGGCGGCGGCGATTGTGTGGCAGGTCGTGAACGTGGTGTTCTCGGTCGGGCCGTAGCCGTTGATCAGGCGGGTGCCCGGCAGCGCGGCGAACGCCCGGCGCAGATGGGGGATCGAAAGCACATCGCCTCCGGCCAGGAGGTTGCGCAGCCCGGTCAGCTCGTCGAGATGTTCATCCACCATCGTCTGGAAAAGTCCGGATGTCAGCCAAAGCGTCGTCACTCCCTGATCGCGGATCGAGAGGGCGATTCGGTCGAGCGCGAGCGAGCCGGGTGGAGGCACGACGAGCGTGGCTCCGTTGAGAAGGGCTCCCCAGATCTCGAATGTCGAGGCATCGAAGGAAAGCGGGGCGGCCTGCAAAAACACATCGTCCTCCCGGAACTCCATGTAATCGGTTCCCCGCACCAGCCGGACGACCGCCCGGTGTGGCACGACCACTCCTTTCGGTTGGCCGGTGGATCCGCTGGTGTAGAGGATGTAGGCCGGATCGGTGGCGCGCGCTTCGCAGGCAGGCAATTCCCCGGACGGACTGACGGCCGTCGGCACCACGATCATCCGAATCCCCTGGCATTCCACCCGCGCCGATCCGTCGGTCACGACGACGGCAAGGCAAAGCCCCGCGTCCTGCAGAAGAAAACAGATCCTCTCCGGCGGCAGCGCGGGATCAATCGGCACATAGGCACCGCCCGCCAGCAGGATCCCCAGCAGCCCGACAATCACATCCAACGAACCGGTCGTGAGAATTCCCACAGGCGTCCCGGGAGCCAGTGGCCCCAGCTCCTTCGCAAGCGCGCAGGCCCTCGAAAACATCTCCTGATAGGAAAGGGATTCCCCATCCTGGACGAGCGCCGGCTTGTCCGGAAATTTCGCGGCCACCGATGCGAAGAGCTCTCCGATCGTGGCATCCCGCGGATAGTCGGTCGCCCGTCCGCTCCAGTCCATGAGCCGCTTCGTTTCGTCCTCATCGAGAAGGCTCAGTTCATCAATCGGGCAGCCCGGGTCTTCCGCGACCTCATTGAGGATTTTCCGGAACTGCGCCAGCCACCGCAGCGCGGTCGCGCGCTCGAAAAGATCTGTGCAGTAATCGCAGGAGAGCCGCCAGACGCCGTCCCGCTCAACCGTGAAAAAGTTGACATCAAAAATCGTGCCGGGGGAAACCGAGGGGATACCGGTCATCGTGATCCCCGCAAACGTCCCGGTGCGCATGAATGCTCGCTGGTGGGTGTAATTGATCTGAAAAAGGGGGTTTCTTCCCGGATGCCGCTGCGGCCTCAATTCCCGGACCAGCATTTCAAACGGGAGCTCGTGGTTCTCCATCGCCTCGACGGCTGTGGCCCGGACTTTTTCGAGCAGGGCCGAAAAGGTCGGGTTGCCGGACAGGTCGGTTCTCAGAATGACGGAGTTGATGAACGTCCCGATCAGCGGCTCGAGCTCGGGGCGATCCCGCCCGGCGACAGGCGCACCGATCGCGATGTCATCCGAACCGCTGTTTTTTCGCAGAAGAATTTTGCAGGCGGCAAGAAACAAATGGAAAAGGGTCGCCCCGTTCGCGCGGGCGATTTCATTCAGCCGGTCGGTGAGCTCGCGGGGCAGCAGGATCGAGACGATGTCGCCGTTCCACTTTTTGACCGGCGGGCGCGGGAAATCCGTCGGAAATTCGGTTTCCGGCATGTCCGCCAGGCGCCGTTTCCAATATGCGAGCTGGCCGGCGATTTCCGGGCCCTGCAGGAATTCCCTCTGCCAGACAGAAAAATCCGCATACTGGATCGGAAGTTCCGGAAGCGGATCCGGCCGCCCCTCGGCCAGCGCGGCGTAGAGCGCCGCGATTTCCTTTGCCATCAAGCCCAGCGACCACCCGTCCGCCACGGCATGATGAACCGTGATGTGGAGGACAAATTTCTCCGGCTCCAGAAAAACGAGCGCGGCGCGCAAAAGCGGAAGCCGCCGCAGATCGAATCTCTTCCGGGCTTCCTCCAGCCCGAGCCGCACGAGCTCCGCCTCCCGGGCCTTCGCGTCGAGCGCCGAAAGATCAAATTCGTCGAGCGGCAAGTCCCACGCCGGGACGACCACCTGAAAGATTTCCCCGTCGCGATCTTCGAAGAACGTGCGCAGCACCTCGTGCCGTTTGACCGTCCCGTTAAGCGCCTCCTTGAGCAGCTCCCTGTCCAGCGGACCAACGATGTCGAAGCGAACGGGGATGTTGAACGGCGTGACTTCCGGCTCAACCTGTTCGAGGTAGAAAAACGCCTTCTGCGCAACGGATGCGGGAAATTCCAAATCCTCTCCGGGGCAGTCTGGGTCAGGCTTTGCGTCGGAAGGCATCACGTTTCAATCGTTGGATGGCGGGTGTGGCGGCGGCCGGTTTTTCTTGTCCGGCATGGGCCGCGATCGCGGAGATCGTGCGGTGCAGAAAGATATCCGCCGGCCGGACTGCGAGCCCCTCGGCAGTTGCGCGGGTGCTGATTTGAAAGATCAAAAGGGAGTCTCCTCCCAGCTCGAAAATATCGTCTTCGATCCCGATACCGGGAAGCCCGAGGATCTGCCGCCAGATCTCCAGCAGCCTGCGCTCCGGATCTGTGCCGGCCGGGACGGCGGCCCGCGCCGTTTTGATGCCGGAAAACTCCGGGGCGGGAAGCGCGCGCCGGTCGACTTTTCCGTTCGGTGTCTGCGGGATCGCGTCCAGGCGGAGGAAATGCGCGGGGATCATGTAATCCGGCAGGGCGGCCGAAAGATGCCCGCGGAGCGCGGCGGATAGATCGTCGTCGGATGTCGTCCTCAGATACGCAATCAGGCGGCTGTCGTGAACATGTGCGACCGCCTGGAGGATGCCTGGAAATTTTTCGAGTTCGGCCTCGATCTCGCCGAGTTCGATCCGGAACCCGCGGACCTTGACCTGGTTGTCCATCCGGCCGAGGCACTCGATCGTGCCGTCGGGATGCCGCCTCGCGAGATCGCCGGTGCGGTAAACGCGCTCCGGATTATCGGCCGGGCCGAAAACGAATTTTTCGGCGGTCAGTCCGTCTCGCCCGAGATACCCGAGCGCGAGCCCGTCGCCGCCGATGAGCATTTCGCCTACGACTCCCGGCGGCTGGAGCCGCATCGCGGGGTTGACGATGTAGATGCGGGTATTATCAATCGGGCGTCCGATGAGAACCGGTCCGTCGCCGCGCGCGAGCCGCCCGGTTGTCGACCAGATCGTCGTCTCGGTCGGACCATAAACATTCCAGACCGACGCGCAGACCGGAACGAGGCGGTTCACCAATTCGCGCGGCACGGCCTCGCCCCCGACGAGCGCCTTCAACCCGGGCGAGCCACCCCAGCCGGAATCAAGCAGGATCCTCCACGTGGCCGGGGTCGCCTGCATCACGGACACGGAGTTTTTTTCGATCTCGGCCGCCAGCAGATTTCCGTCGGCCTGCGCCTCCTTCGACGCGATGACGACCGTCGCGCCGGCGGTCAGGGGAAGAAAAACTTCGAGGCCGGAGATGTCGAAGGAAAGCGTGGTCACGGCGAGGAGCGTGTCGTCGGCCACGAGCCCGGGTTCGCGGCGCATCGCGTGCAGGAAATTCGCCAGCGCACGGTGCGGGATCACGACCCCCTTCGGCCGCCCGGTCGAACCCGATGTGAACATCACATACGCCGCGCTCTCGCCTCCAGAGAAGGAAGGACGGAATCCCTCCGGCGCGGGCTCCCGGTCGAAAAAAATGATTTTTGCTTCGCTTCCGGCGACGGCATCCCGGGTCGATTCCTCGGCGACGATGACCGGCATCCGGGCGTCCTCGCACATGAATGCCAGCCGCTCGGCGGGGAACGCGGGATCCATCGGAACATAGGCGGCGCCCGCTTTCAGGATCCCCAAAAGCCCAGCCACCATTTTTTCCGAGCGCTCCATGCACAGCCCGACCAGGTCGCCCGCTCGGACGCCGCCTGCCTCGAGCCGGGCGGCGAGTCCCGAGGAAAGCTCCTCGAGTTCGGAATACGTCATCCGCCGCTCTCCGAAAATGACCGCTGTCTTGTCGGGAAAATCCGCTGCGATTTTTGAGATCGCCGCATGGACAGGAACCTCGCGGTCGTATGGCCGCGCGGTCGCCGCAGCATCAGAAAGAAGCAAGGCCCGTTCCGCCTCGCCAAGAACCGGCAGCTCCAGGAGGCCGGATCCGGGACTGACTAAGCATCCCTCGACAAGAGTTTCAAAGGCGGCCAGCCACCGCCGGATGGTCGGGGCATCAAAAAGGTCGGTGTTGTATTCGCATTCGATCTCCAGATTTTCCTCGGTCTGCTGGAGGTTGAAGAAGATGTCAAAATTGACAAACTGCTTCGGGTTCGTCGCCACGGAAAATTCGAGCCCCTCAAAAGCGAGCCGGTCAAACCCCGAGCGGTCGATGTTGAACATCACCGAGACGAGCGGCAGACGCGAGGCGTCGCGGGGGACTTTGAGTGCCCGCAACAGGCTGCCGAATGTCTCGCTCTGGTGCTCGTAGGCGCTCAATACCGCCCGCCCCGCCGCGCCGGAAAATTCGCGGAACGACCCGGATGGATGGAGCCGGAGGGGGAGGAAATTCAGGCAGTGCCCGACCAGTTGGTCGCAGCCCGCAAGCGTCTGGCCGGCGGAGGGGACGCCGATGACGAGATCCTCGCGCCCCGAGAGCCGGTGAAGGAGCGTCGCAAAGACAGCCAGCAGCGTCGAAAAAACCGTCCCGCCAAGTCCCGGCGCCGCTTTTTTCAGGCGCGCGAATCTCTCAGACTCCATCCTCAAAACCTCCATGCCTCCATGAAAGGTCTTCAGCAGCGGACGCGGGCGGTCGCAGGGAAGATCGAGGGGCGCGGGGATATCCCGGAAAACTTCCAGCCAGAATTCGCGGTCGGACGTGGGCTCGGCGCTCTGCAGCGAGCGGGCGTAGTCCGCGAACGAGAGCGGCGGCGGCAGCAGGGGGATCACGCCCCGGTGAAATGCCCCGTAGCTGCGGGAAAGCTCGTCCACGATCATCCCGAACGACCACCCGTCGCAGACCAGATGGTGCGCGGTAAAAATCAGGACGTGCCGGTCGGCTCCGATCCGAAACAGCTTCGTCCAAACCAAGGGCCCGCGGAAGAGATCAAAGACACCCCCCGACCCGCGAAGACTCCCGGCCGCAACGGCCGCATCCCGATCCTCTTCGGAAAGACCGGAAAGATCCTCGAAGCCGGTTTCCCACCGCTCGGGCGCCGGATGGAAAATTTGTTCCGCTCCATCCGCCGAAAATGTCGAGCGCAAGGCCGGGTGCCTCTGCACGACATGGAGCAGGGATTTTTCGAGCGCGGGAATATCGAGGGGGCCGGAAAAATGGATCGTGTTGGATTCGTTGTATGCCCGGTTGGCATCGTCGCCGCCCATCTGCACCGACGAGAGGACTTCGCGCTCGGCCTCGGTCGTGCAAACCCGGTCGGCCCGCGGAAAGCCAATCCCCGGCACGCACGCGCCGGACCCGGCGGGCAGGAATCCCGCCTCCTGCATCTCCCCGATGCCGGAGCAGAACGCCGACGCGAAGGCGTCGAGATCTTCGTCGGAATGGGCGGTCGTGAAATAAAGCGGACGCCCCTCCCAGATATGAATTCCTTTTTCTCGCAGATAATACCAGAGCAGGCTGGCGTAGGGGAGATCCGGCGCGTGCTCGATGCCCGCGAAGGCGCTGAAGAATGGCAGCCGCACCGGCGCACCGGCGCGCGCGCAGAATTCGGTCAATGTCCGGCAGAGCCATGCGGTCCGCTCGTTCATGCGGAGCTGCAGCCCCGGGCCCTCGCGGTGCAAATGGTCGAGCACCGCCCGCGCGGCCGCCATCGCCAAGGGATGTCGGACAAATGTGCCGGCAAAAAATGTCATGCCGACTTCCGGAAACGAATCGTCTCCGTAGCTCCAGGCCCCGCCATCGAGCGCGTCCATGAACAGCTTTTTTCCCGTGAGGATCCCGATCGGCACCCCCGCCCCGATGACCTTTCCATACGTGGCCATGTCGGCCTCAATGCCGAACCATGCTTGCGCTCCGCCCGGGTGGCACCGGAATCCGGTGACCACCTCATCGAAGACAAGCGCGGTTCCGGATCGCCTCGTGATTGCGCGAAGCTCGTGCAAAAAACCGCGCGGCTGGAGCGCCGGACGGCGGCTCTGCACCGGCTCGACAAGCACCGCCGCCAGCTCGCCGGCATGCGCGCGCAGGATTTCCAGGGAGGCCGGCGACGCGTAGTCGAGCACGAGCATGTTCTCAACCAGCGACTCCGGAATTCCCGGTGCAATCGGCCGCGCGCGATACACCCCGTCCACCCACGCCCCGCGGACGAGCACCTCGTCAAACATGCCGTGATAATCGCCCGCAAAATACGCGACCCGCTGGCGGCCGGTCACCGTCCGGGCCAACCGGATCGCGGCCATCACGGCTTCCGAGCCGGTGTTGCAGAATGTCGCCCGATCCATGCCGGTCCATTGGCACAGATCCCTTGCGACCGATCCGGCCGTCGCGGATTGCGGGCCGATTTCGATGCCTTTGGAAAGCTGGTTTTTCAGCGCCTCGACCAGCCAATCCGGCGAGTGCCCGAAAAAGTAGGTGCCGAATCCCATCGTGACATCCACATAGGAATTCCCGTCGAGATCCACGATGCGCGAACCATGGGATCCCGAAGAAACGATCGGGTAAACCATTTCCTTCCAGAGCGGGTTGAACCCGGCGACGGCGCGCGGGTCGGCGTAGTGCGGACGGTGCGCGGCCGTGTAGGCCTTCGAGCCGGACGTCCGCTTCACGTAGCGCCCGATCAGGTCGTCGAGCGCCGCGCGCTGCCGGTCGGTGAGCCCGCCGCCGGATCCGCGCTCGATCGGTTTGTAGGGGCCGAATCGCGGGCCAGCCTCGGCCGCAGGCGGTTGGCCGTCGGGCCAGCGCACGGGCGGGAGGCCGGATGTATGCGAATTCGCCGAAGCGGCTGGCCTGGCAATTTTTCCGGCTGGAGATTTTTCGCGGAGGCACCCGGCCAACTTCGACACGCTGCAGACATCCCCGAGCAGTTCGCGGAATGTCACCTTCACCCCATACCGCGTGAGGATTGCCTGGCTGAGCTGGGTCAGAAAAAGCGAATCGAAACCGAGCTCGACAAACCGGCTTTCGGGATCGAACGCGGAATGCCCGGAAAGCTCGGTGAGAAGCGAGGCGATCTCGGTTTCCCAATTGTCTCTGTCAGGGGGAACGGGCGTCCCGCCCGTTTGGGTGCATGGCTCCGCCGCAAAATCTGGAGGGCGCTGCTCCGTCAGCGCCGACTTCTCCGATCCGGAATTTGGGACGGCACGGAGGCCGTCCCTCCAGGGAACCTCAGGGGGCGTCCCGACCGTTTGGGCGCTGTCGTCCGCAGGAAGACCACCTTCTCCCACAGGGGCAATCCAGAAGCTCTCCCGCTCGAATGGATAGGTCGGCAGCGGAACCCTCCGCCGGGTCTCGTTTTCAAAGTAGGCATCCCAGTCGGGAGCGGCCCCCGCACACCAGAGAGATCCCAGTGCAGATTGCATTTCCTCAAGCGCGCCGGATTCGCCGGGGGCCGAATGGACGATGGCAACAGGTGCCGCGAGCGATTGCCTTGCGAACTGCCCGAGTGCCCGGCCGGGTCCGCATTCGAGAAAAAGAAATTCCTGTCCGGCGGCCTCCAGCGCCGGAAAAAAGCGGACGGTCTCGCGGAGCTGGCGCGCCCAATAGGTTCCGTCCCGAAGATCCTCAACGCATATCTCGCGTCCGAGGAGCGTGGAGATCCAGGGTACAAGCGGTTCGGAGGCCACCACCCCGGAGGCTGCCATGGCAAATTCCCCGGTGATCCCGTCCATCATGCCGGAATGAAAAGCATGAGACGTCCGCAGCGGGACGGAGGGAATTTTCCGCAGCTCGAGATCTTTCTGGAACCCGGCGACGAGTGCCTCCGGCCCGGAGACGGTGGTGAGTTGCGGGCTGTTGACGGCGGCCAGGCTGAGCCCGGCGGGAAGGTGCAGTTCCACAGCGGGAAGCCGGACGGCGAGCATCGAGCCGCCGGGGAGCGACTGCATCAGGCGGGCGCGGCGTGAGAGAAGTGAGAGCGCCTGCTCGAGGGAAAACACCCCCGCAACAACCGCGGCGACATATTCGCCAATGCTGTGGCCGATGAGCAAGGAAGGCCGGATCCCCCAATGCCTCCACTGCTCGGACAAAGCATACTCGATGACAAAAATCGCGGGCTGGGTGAAGACGGTTTCGTGGATCCTGCAGGCGGCCTCGTCTTCCGTCGCGCCGCCGGAAAAAAGGATTTTGCGGATATCCTCGCCGAGGTGGTTGAGAAGGATCTCCGCGCACGCATCCACGGCGTTGCGGAACACGGATTCGGATGCGTAGAGCGCCCGTCCCATCCTGGGCTGCTGGGCTCCCTGCCCGGGAAAAAGAAATGCGATCGGCGGGTTCTCGCGGGCCGTGACGGGCGTGTATTTCCCGCGCAATAACGAGGCGGCCTCCGGCGCGCCCGCAGCCACCAGAGCCCGACGGAAGGGAAACTCCCTGCGCCCCTTCGCCAGCGTGAAGGCGGCCTCCGCGAGGCTCTCCCCGAGCGCCCCGGCAAGATTTTCGGACATCCTGGCCAGCGCGGCGGGAGTCCTGGCGGAAAGGACGATGACCTGGCTCGGGCGCGATGGAGCCGCGGGAGACAAGGCTGGAGGCTCTTCCACGACCACATGGGCATTGGTGCCGCCCACGCCAAACGCGCTGACGCCCGCCCTGCGCGGCTCGCCCCCCCGTTTCCACTCCAGCTCTTTTGCGACAGGAAAAAACGGACTCTCGGAAAACAGGATCCGCGGGTTGGGGGACTGGAAATGGAGCAGCGCGGGGATCCGTTCGTGGCGGAGCTGCAGGATGGTTTTGATGAGGCCGGTCGCCCCGGACGCCACGTCGAGGTGCCCGATGTGGGTCTTGCCCGTGCCGATCGCGCAGAATCCGTTTTGCGTGGCGCCCCCCTCGCGGAACGCCTGGGTGAGGGCCGCTACTTCAATCGGATCGCCAAGCGGCGTGCCGGTGCCGTGCGCCTCGATGTAGGAGATGCTCGCGGGAGAAATGTCCGCCGCCGCCTGCGCGAGGGCGATGACATCGGCCTGGGCCTGGACAGCCGGCGCCGCAAATCCGATCTTCTCCGCGCCGTCGTTGTTGACCGCCCAGCCTTTCAGCACGGCGTGAATCGTGTCGCGGTCAGAGAGCGCGTCGGAGAGCCGCTTGAGCAGCACCACCGCGCATCCGTGCCCGAAGACCGTGCCGCGCGCCTCCGCATCGAAGGCCCTGCAGGTCCCGTCCTCGGAAACCATCCCCTCCTCGACGTAGCGATAATCGCGCATCTGCGGGAACGTGATCGAAACCCCTCCCGCAAGCGCCATGTCGCACTGCCAGGTTTGAAGCGCCGTGCATGCCTGGCAGATGGCCACCAGCGAGGTCGAGCAGGCCGACTGGACGGCCATCGCCGGCCCGCGCAGGTTCAGCTTGTAAGCGGTTCGGACGGGCAGGAAATCCTTGTCGTTGCCGAGCATCACCGTGTATTCGCCGACCTGATAGTTGCCGGCGAGCCGCTCCGGTGTTCCCCGCGCCCCTCCGAGATTGTAGAGAAGGTAGGTGTTCAGGCTGGCGCCGGCATAGACCCCGATCATCCCGGGATAGGTGAACGGATCGTATCCGGCCGCCTCGACCGCCTCCCAGGCGCATTCCAAAAACACCCGGTGCTGGGGATCCATCACGGCGGCTTCGCGCGGATAGATCCCGAAAAATGAGGCGTCGAACAAATCCGGATTTTCCAGGATTCCGCGCGCCCGCACAAACCGTTCCCCGCGCTCCAGCGCCTCCGGCGATGCGACCGAATACTCGGCCTCCGCGGCCGAAAATCTCCGGATCGTCTCGTTGCCGGCAATCAGGTTTTCCCAGAACTCATCAGGCCCGGCGGCGCCGGGGAAGCGTCCGGAATATCCGACGACCGCGATCGCCTCGCTCATGTCCTTGCCTCCCGCGCGGCGGCGCTGGCCTCGCGCTGTTTTTGCATCCGTTCCTTTGCGGAGATCCGCCCGGCGGCCCGTCCGTCGAGGTGGCGCGCCAGCGAGCGGATCGTCGGGTGCGCGAAAAGGTCGGTGATCGGAAGCTCGCGGTGAAAATCGTTCATGATCCGGACGTGCATCCTGGCAAGGCGGATCGAATCCCCGCCGAGATCAAAGAACCCGTCGTCGAGCGCCGGGGCAGGGAGCTCGAGGATCTCGGACCAGATGGAGCGCACCCTCGCCTGCGTGGAATCGCAGGCCGCCGGCGCGGGGCCGCCCGCCTTTCCGGGCGCCATCTTCGCCAGCGCGAGCCGGTCCAATTTTCCATGCGGAGTCATGGGAAATGATTTCATGCCCACGAATCGCGAGGGCACCATGTGTTCGGGCAGGTGCCCGCGCAGATGAGCCTGCAGAGCCGCTGAGTCGAGGACGGACGGCGCGTGGAAGGCCACCAGGCCAGCCGCTTCACCCTCCCCGACGACCACGACCGCCGCCTCGCGCACGCCGGGAAATTTCGTGAGCACGGATTCGATCTCGCCCAGCTCGATCCGGAACCCGCGCAGCTTGATCTGGTGGTCGGCTCGCCCGACAAATTCCAGCACCCCGCCCGGAAGCGCGCGCATCAGATCGCCCGTGCGATATACCCGCGGACCGACAAAAAATTCCGGCATCGGGTTCGCGAGAAATTTTTCTTTCGTCCGTCGTTCGTCTCCGAGATACCCGCTGCCGACCCCGCTTCCGCCGATCACGAGTTCCCCGACCTCCGCGGCCGGGCGGAGAGAATCATCGAGCAGGGCGAGCTGGACATTGGAAACCGGGCGGCCGACCGGCACCGAGGGGAACGCGTGCAGGTTGTCGCGGTTCAGGCGGTGGAACGCGCAGATGTCGGCGCATTCGGTCGGTCCGTAGGTGTTCGCGATTTCCGCATGGCAGCGCGGATCCTGCAGCCAGGGGCCGACCTTCGCGACCGAGATCGGCTCGCCGCCCAGCACCACCAGGCGCAACGATTCCAAACCCGGATGCCCGCCATCCAGAAGCGGATAAAATGCGCTGGGCGTCCAGTTGAGAACCGTGATCCCCTCGCCACAGATCATCCGCGAAACCAACGCCAAATCAAACGGACCGTCCGGATAAATCACCAGACACCCGCCGGAACAGAGCGGGACAAAAAAATTCTTTTGAGTGAGGTCGAACCCCGGGGCCGAGACGAGAAGGGTTTTGTCTTCGGGCCCGAACCGGAACTCCCTTCGATACCAGCCGGCAAGATTGGCGAACCCTCCGCGCGTCACCACCGCTCCCTTCGGCTCCCCGGTCGAACCCGAGGTGAAAATGCAATAAATCGGCGCCCCATCCTCCCCGACCGGCTCGAGCGGGCCAACGGAAAATTTTCTCCATCCGGCGTCCGGCGCGTCCACCGCAACCGCGCCGGAAGTTGCAGTCCACAGGGGGAACGAGCGTCCCGCCCGTTCGGAGGTTGGCTCTCGTGTCGGAGTGGCCTGCATCTCCCGCGTCAGGACGATCCCCGGCTTCGCGATCTCAAGCATCCGCGCAATCCGCCCGGGCGGATACGAGGGGTCGAGCGGCACATACGCGCCTCCGCTCTTGACCACCGCAAAAATCGCGACCACCAGCTCCGCGCATCGCCCCATCGCCAGCCCCACAAAATCTCCGCTCCCCACCCCGCGGCTCCGAAGAAACCTCGCGAGCCGGCTGCTCTCGCCATCCAGCTCCCCATACGTCATCCGCCTCCCGCCGTCGATCACCGCAACCCGCCCGGGATCGGTTCCCGCAACGGACAAAAATCCTTCCAGCAGCGGACCCTCCCCGCCAGCCGTCCGCTCCCCGGCAAACAACGGGGCCGGATGGAAATCAGGCGACTGGTTGCAACAGGGAGAAAGTTGTCCGGCGGCGGTCATTGGAAGAGCGGAAAAATTACCCGCTCCCCGCTGCCTTGACCAGAATATCCTGACTGCGTCGTCGGCCGGGTGGATGTCGGTGTGCCTGGGGCGTTCGGGGATCGCGAACCCGGACGGCCTTCAGCGCGAGAGCTCGAGCATTCGGCGCACCGAGCGCTCGGCTTTTGATCGCACGCCCTCGGGGATTGTGATCTCCGGACTCAGCCCGGCGAGGCAGTCCCTGAGCTTTTCGAGCGTGTTCATCTTCATATACCGGCAGTCGCCGCACGAGCAAAGATCGGTCGGGCCGGGGATGAAAAATTTGTCCGGTACCTCGCGGCGCAGCCGGTGGAGCATCCCGCTCTCGGTGACGATGATGAATTCGCGCGCCGCGCTCTCCCGGCAGTAGCCGACCATCTTTTCCGTCGAGCAGACCTCGTCGGCAAGCATCCGCACCGCGTGCGTGCATTCCGGGTGGGCGACGACTTTGGCATCGGGGTATTCCGCGCGGATCCGGCCGATGCTGTCGCGCGTGAACTCGACATGCACATAGCAGTTTCCCCGCCAGAGATCCATCGGGCGCCCGGTTTTCTCCATCACCCAGGCCCCGAGGTTCTGGTCCGGAACAAAAAGAATGTTGCGATCGGCAGGCGCGGCCCCGACGATTTTGACGGCGTTCCCGCTCGTGCAGATGACGTCGGCGAGCGCCTTCACCCCGGCACTGCAATTGATGTAGGCGATGACGTGGTAGTTCTTCTCTTTGTGCTCCTCGAGATACTCGGCCAACTTGTCCGCCGGACACGAATCCGAGAGCGAGCACCCGGCCTCCCTGTCCGGGATCACCACCGTGCGCGACGGGCTCAGGATCTTCGCCGTCTCGCCCATAAAATGAACCCCGCAAAACGCGATGACATCCGCGTCCGTCTCGGCCGCCTTGTAGCTCAGGCCGAGCGAGTCCCCGACAAAATCCGCCAGCTCCTGGATGTCGGCGGTCTGGTAGTTGTGCGCAAGGATCACCGCGTTCCTCTCGCGCTTGAGCCCGAGAATTTCAGAAACAAGATCCGTGGAAGCCATACCCCCAGCATGGACGAGGGAGCCGTCCGGATCAAGGCCGCACGGGAAATCCCGAAAGCCAGTTGTCAGGGGCGGGAACATCTGATGTTCTTGGCGGGGAAATGAATGCCTTCCGTGGGGTTCCAGTTTTTTCAGCCAGCCTGGTCGTGGCGGTCCTGGTTTATTTGCTGGCGGGATGCCGTCCGGCGCAGAATGGCTCCTATGAAGGTTATGTGACCGGGGACTATGTGTCTGTGGCCTCGCCGGCGGCGGGGCGTTTGATCCGGCTTCCGGTCGAGCGCGGGGCGCAGGTCGAAGCGGGGGCGGAGCTTTTCACGCTCGATCCGCAGCCCGAGCAGGACGGCCTGGCGGAGGCCGGGTTCCAACTGGCTGATGCGCGGGCCACTCTCGAGGATTTAAAAAAAGGCGGCCGCCCGACAGAAATCGCCACGATCGAGCACGAGCAGAAAGCGGCCCTCGCGGCGCAGACCTATACCGATATCCAGCTCAAGCGTTCGAAGGATTTGTATCGCACGAAGGTGGTCGCGGAGGAAAATCTGAACC
The DNA here is from genome assembly GCA_037128135.1 of Verrucomicrobiia bacterium. Classification (GTDB taxonomy): domain Bacteria; phylum Verrucomicrobiota; class Verrucomicrobiia; order Chthoniobacterales; family Terrimicrobiaceae; genus QYQL01. The sequence goes on along the minus strand of JBAXXD010000005.1, from coordinate 8,639 downwards.
TCTACCAGAGCGCGGATATCGCCCTGATGGAAGTGGCGGCCGCCCTCGAATCTTCGCTGCAAACCGCGCGTCTCGGCGGACGCGAAGACCAGGTCGCCGCCGCACAGGCGCGCGCCGATGCCGCGCAGGCCCGGATGAACCAGGCCCGATGGAACCTCGATCAAAAAGTCCAGCGCGCCGGCGTGCGCGCCCTCGTCTTCGACACGCTGTTCCGTCCGGGGGAATGGATCCCCGCCGGGCAGGCGGTCGTGAGCCTTCTCCCGCCGGACAGGATCCGGGTCAGGTGTTTTGTTCCCGAGACGGCGCTGGCCTCGCTCAAGACCGGCGGGGCGGTCACGGTCGCAGCCGACGGCAGGGCGCCGCTGGCCGGCCGGATTTCCTTCATCTCGCCGGAGGCGGAATATTCTCCGCCGGTTATTTTCAGCCGGGAGAGCCGGGGGAAGCTGGTCTTCATGGTGGAAGTTTCCTTCGATCCGGACAAGGCGGCCGGGCTGCATCCGGGGCAACCGGTTCAGGTGAGCAGGGGATCACGGTGAACGGGGCGCCCGTGATCGATGTGCGCGGGGTGACGAAGAGCTTCGACGGAAAAACGGTCGTTGATCGCGTGGCCCTCCGCGTCGAACAGGGCGAAATCTACGGGTTTCTCGGCCCGAACGGCAGCGGCAAGACGACGTTCATCCGGATGCTTTGCGGGCTATTGAAAGCCGACGGCGGTGAGGGCACGTGCCTCGGGTTTGATTTTCTCACCGGCAGCCGGCAGATCAAAAACCAGGTCGGCTACATGACCCAGCGGTTCAGCTTTTACGAGGATCTGACGGTTCACGAGAACCTGGATTTTGTCGCCCGCGTTTACGATCTGCCCGACCGCCGGGCCACGCTGGAAAAAGTGATGGACGAGCACGGGCTGGCTGGCCGCAGGAACCAGCTTGCGGGCGGGCTCTCGGGCGGATGGAAGCAGCGCCTCGCCCTGGCGGCCTGCATTCTGCACGGCCCGAAGCTTCTCCTGCTCGATGAGCCGACCGCCGGGGTCGATCCGAAAGCGCGCCGCGATTTTTGGGAATCCCTCCACAAGCTGGCGTCCGGAGGGCTCACCGTCCTCATCACCACCCATTACATGGACGAGGCCGAGCGTTGCCACCGGATCGGGTATCTTTCGTATGGGCGCCTGCTCACGACCGGCACGGTCAGCGAGGTCATCGCCGCCTCCGGCCTGCACACGTGGTCGGCGGCCGGTCCGGGCCTGCCGGGGATCGTCGAGCGGCTCACTGGAAAACCCGGCGTCGAGCAGCTCGTCCCCTTCGGCACCACGCTTCACATCAGTGGCATCGACCCGGTCCAACTCGAGGAGGCGATCCGCTCGGAGCGCCTCCCGGGAACCGACTGGAAGAAGATCCCGTCCAGCCTCGAGGACGTCTTCATCCACCTCATGGAATCCTCCCGCGACAACTTCCCATGAGGGCGTTCAACTTCCATCGGCTGGCGGCGATTGTCGTCAAAGAATTCATCCAGATGCGCCGCGACCGCATGACGTTCGGGATGATGGTCGGCATCCCGCTCATCCAGCTCATGCTCTTCGGGTTTGCGATCAACTCGAACCCGAAGAACCTGCCGACCGCTGTCGTCCTCGGCGACACCGGCCCCTATGTGCAAACGCTGCTCCACGGGATGAAAAACAGCGGGTATTTTGAAATCCTCGGACGCCTCGACGAGTCGGCCGCGCGCGAGGCTCTCGAGCTCGGCCGCGTCCAGTTTGTCCTCACGATCCCGCCGGATTTTTCGCGTTCTCTCCTGCGCGGCGACCGCCCGGAGATTCTGATGGAAGCCGACGCGACCGATCCGGCCGCCACGAGCAACGCGATTTCGACCATGCAGGAACTCGCGCAGAATGTCTGGAACCGCGATCTCACCGGCCCGCTGGCCGCTCTGCCCGGAAAACCGGGGCCGGTGGACCTCATCATCCACGCCAATTTCAACCCGGAGGCGATCACCCAATACAATATTGTGCCCGGCCTGATGGGCGTCGTCCTGACGATGACGATGGTCATGATCACCTCGCTGGCGATCACCCGTGAGCGCGAGCGCGGCACGATGGAGAACCTCCTCTCGATGCCGGCGCGGCCGATCGAAGTGATGGTCGGGAAAATCATCCCCTATATCCTCGTCGGCTACATCCAGGTTGCCCTCATCCTGGTGGCGGCCGCGCTGATTTTTCATGTGCCGATGATGGGGAGCCTGCTCCTGCTGCTCGCGGCGACGTTCCTCTTTATCGCGGCCAACCTTGCGGTGGGAGTCACCTTTTCCAGCGTGGCATCCAACCAGCTCCAGGCGATGCAGATGTCGTTCTTTTTTTTCCTGCCGTCCCTTTTGCTCTCGGGATTCATGTTTCCGTTCCGCGGCATGCCGGTCTGGGCGCAGTGGCTGGGCGAGGTCTTCCCGCTCACCCACTTTCTGCGGATCATCCGCGGCATCCTCCTCAAGGGAAGCGGCCTCCACCCGACGCTCCTCGAGCTTGGCCCGATCATCCTCTTTCTCGCTGTCGCCCTTTTTGTCGGCGTCCGGTGCTACCGCCAGACGCTCGACTGATGCCGCGCTATCCCGCTTTTAAAAGCGCGACCCCTTCCTCCAGGGTCGCGACGTTTGAGATGGAAACAACGGGCGTGCCTTTGCGGATCCGCCCGACGAGTCCCGCGATGACCCCGCCCGGACCGAGCTCGAGGAAACTCGTGATGTGCAGGTGGTCGATCAGATATTCGATGCTCTGCGACCAGCAGACGCTGCCGGTGACCTGGTCGGCGAGCGTGCGCCGGATATTTTCCGCATCGCCGACCGCGGTGGCATCCACGTTGCAGACGACCGGCACACGCGGCGCCGCCATCGGGGTTTCTTCCAGCGCCTGCTTGAGCGTCTGGTAGGCGGATTCCATCAGCCGCGAGTGGAACGCGCCGGCCACGGTCAGCTCGACCGCTTTGCGCGCCCCGAATTCTTTTGCGAGCGAAACCGCCAGCGCGATTTTCGACGACTCGCCGGAGAGAACGATCTGCCCGGGCGAGTTCAGGTTTGCGACATCCACATCCGCGGCGGACGCGAGGTCGCGGACGCGATCCTCGTCGCCGCCGATGATCGCCGCCATCGCCCCCTCGGTCGATTCGCAGGCCTCCTGCATCGCCCGCGCCCGCTTGTCCACCAGCCGGAGCCCGGTCGCAAAATCAAACGTCCCCGCCGCCGCGTGCGCGGTGAACTCGCCGAGCGAAAGCCCCGCCGCCGCATGAAATGCGAGACCGGGAAATTTTTCTTTGACGGCCGCGAGGCAGGCGAGGCCGTGGACATAGAGTGCTGGCTGGCAGACCGAGGTTTTCGTGAGCTCTTCGGCCGGTCCCTCGAACATGATTTGCGAGAGCGGATAGCCGAGGATCTCATCCGCCTCCTTGAAGAGGGCGGCGGCAGCAGGGGATTCGGTGCAGAGATCTTTGCCCATGCCCACTGACTGGGCACCCTGGCCGGAGAAAAGGAGAGCAAGTTTTTTTGTCATGATAATAATGTTTGTGCCGTCCTGGTGCAGGCGGAACGGAGGAATTCTGCCCCACGCGACAGGTTCTCCGCAAGTCCGATTGCAGGATCGCTGATCGCAATGCAGCGGGAGAAAATTTTCTGCGCGCCATTTTCGATGCGTCCGGCGAATGCGATGCAGGGTTTCCCATGTTTTTTTGCGAGGTTCGCGAGCGCGCCGGGACCTTTTCCTTCCAGGGTCTGGGAATCGAGCGAGCCCTCGCCGGTGATCACGAGATCGCATGCGGCCACGCGGGCATCGAGTCCGAGCCGGCCCGCCACCCAATCGAAGCCCGCGACAACTTCCGCCCCGCAGAATGTCAGCAGACCAAACCCCGTTCCCCCCGCCGCTCCCGCCCCTGGCGTGTCGCGGTGGGAATGCCCGAAATGTCTTTCGCAGACGTCCGCAAACCGTTCGATTTGCGCTTCCAAAATTTCCACCTCGCCCGCGCCGGCACCCTTCTGCGGCCCATAAACCCGGCTGCATCCGCGCGCGCCCAGCAACGGGTTCCTCACGTCGCAGAGTGCAATCATTTTTACCGCCGACCGCCGGGGGGGGGGGATGATCTTTGCGATTTCCGAAAGGTTTCCAGGCGTCGGTTCGATCGTTCGGCCGCTGCTGTCCTGAAAAATCCAGCCGAGCGCCGCGGCCATGCCGGCTCCCGCGTCGTTCGTCGCGCTGCCACCCAGCCCGATCGCAATCGTCTCCGGGTCGAGCCCCATCGCGTCAAGAATCATCCGGCTGGTTCCGAATGTCGTGGAGCGCAGGACATCCCGGTCTTTCTCCGGAATCTTCGCGAGCCCCGACGCGGCACTCATCTCGAGCACCGCAAGCCGCTCGCCCGGAATCCATGCGTATTCGGCCCGCAGACCGCGGCCCAGCGCATCCGGGCAATCCACCCGTCTCCGCACGGCCCCTTTCTCCGACAAAAAAACATCAACCGTCCCTTCCCCTCCGTCCGCCAACAACGCTTGGTCAAAGACGGCATCCGGCATCACGTCCCGGAACCCGCTCTCGATCGCCTCCGCCGCCTGCATCGCGGTCAGCGAGCCCTTGAATTTGTCTGGCGCAATAAGAATTCGCACGCCGTGCAGTATGCCATCTCCTGAAGAAGATGGCACCAAAACTCATTGGAGAAAACTCATGGGAGGGGCGGGAGAGCGGTCTCTTGCGCCCGGGGGTGGACATGCCTGCCCACCAAGCAGCGCGCGACAGGAAAACCAGTGCGCGCGCGCATCGCAGCACGGGCCAGTGAGCCCGGGTCAGGCCGGCTTCTTCGTGCTTTGGATCTCCAGCTCGCGGAGCTGGCGGAAATCCACCTGCGAGGGCGAGCCGGTCATCAGCTCGACCCCGCGGTTGTTTTTCGGGAACGCGATGACGTCCCGGATGCTCTCGGCGTTCGCGATGAGCATGACCAAGCGATCCAAGCCGAGGGCGATCCCGCCGTGCGGCGGCGCGCCGAACTGGAACGCCTTGAGCATGTGGCCGAACATCGTCCGCTGCTTTTCCTCATCCACTCCGAGCACCGAAAACATCTTTGCCTGGAGGTCCGGCTCGTGGATCCGGAGGCTCCCGCCGCCGATCTCGACGCCGTTGAGCACGACGTCGTAGGCGACCGCGCGGATCTTTCCGTATTCGCCGGCCTCGAGCAGGGCGGCATCCTCAACGCACGGGCGGGTGAACGGGTGGTGGACCGCATTCCATTTCTGCTCCTCCTCGCTCCACGCAAGCAGCGGAAAGTCCACGACCCACAGGAAATTCTTTTTCGACGGGTCGTTCGCGAGCCCGAGGATCGCGGCCACGCGGAGCCGCACCCGCCCGAGCGTTTCGCAGGCGGTTTCCCATTTGTCCGCGCCGAAGAGAATGAGGTCGCCCTCCTCGATCCCCAGGCGTTCGGTGAGTGCCGACTTCTCCGCGTCGCTGAAAAATTTAACGATCGGGGATTTCCACTCGCCGTTTTCGACTTTGATGAACGCGAGGCCTTTCGCGCCGGACTGCTTGGCGAGTTCGGTGAGCGCCTCGATCTGCCCGGCGGTGATTTTCGCGAAGCCTTTTGCGTTGACCGCCTTGACGACCCCGCCGCCGTCGAGCGCGCCGCGGAAGACTTTGAACTGCGAATCGCGGAAGACGTCCCCGAGGTCGGCGATCTCCATCGCAAACCGCGTGTCCGGCTTGTCGCTTCCATACCGGTCCATCGCCTCGCGCCAGGTCAGACGCGGGAACGGGCAAGGGATCGCGTCGCCCGTGGCCTCGCGAAAAACCCCGGCCAGCACCCGCTCCATCAGGGCGATGATGTCGTCCTGCGTCACGAACGACGCCTCGACATCGAGCTGCGTGAACTCGGGCTGCCGGTCGGCACGCAGATCCTCGTCGCGGAAACAGCGCGCGATCTGAAAATATTTCTCCAGGCCGGCGACCATGAGGAGCTGCTTGTATTGTTGCGGCGCCTGCGGCAGCGCATAGAAGGCGCCGGGCGTGAGCCGCGAGGGCACGAGAAAATCCCGCGCCCCCTCAGGCGTGCTCTTCGAGAGGATCGGCGTCTCGATTTCGAGGAACCCCTCGGAGTCCATCTCGTCGCGGATCGTCTTGATCACGCGGTGGCGCAGGCGCAGGTTCGCGCTCATCTCCGGGCGGCGGAGGTCAAGGTATCGGTAGGTCAGCCGCAGATCCTCGTTCGTGATCCGCTCGTCCAACGGAAACGGAAGAACCCCGGATGCGTTCAGGATTTCCAGCCCGGTCGCCACGATCTCGATCGCGCCGGTCGCCAGCTTCATGTTTTCTGTTCCGGCAAGCCGGGGAGCAACGCGACCGGTGACGCGCACCACATCCTCTCCGCGGAGCTCGTGCGAACGCGCCGCAACCTCCGGGTTTTCCTCCGGACGGAACACCACCTGCGTGAGGCCCTCGCGGTCGCGAAGATCAATAAAAATAACGCCGCCGTGGTCGCGGCGTGAGGCCACCCACCCGCAGAGAGTCACGGGGGCGCCGGCATCTTCGGCGCGGAGGGCGTTGCAATGGTGCGTGCGATAGGTCATGGGCAAACAAAGAGAAGGAGCAGGCTCCCGACGTCAATCAAAACTTCCCGCCGACAGCCCGCTCCGGAAGTTGCGCCGCCAGCAAAACGACAGCCCGCCCACCGCACGCAGCCCTTACAAATAATGTCCCAGGTGATACATTTATTGTGATGGTTGCGGGGGCCGCCTCTGAGGGCGGCGCGCGCGGAGAGTTTTGGTTTGCGCATTTTTTTCTTCGCGGCATCAAAACTTTCCGCGCCGACGGCCTGCCTCGGAAGTTGCGCCGCCAGCAAAACGACAGCCCGCCCACCACACGCAGCCCTTACAAATAATGTCCCAGGTGATACATTTATTGTGATGGTTGCGGGGGCCGCCTCTGAGGGCGGCGCGCGCGGAGAGTTTTGGTTTGCGCATTTTTTTCTTCGCGGCATCAAAACTTTCCGCGCCGACGGCCTGCCTCGGAAGTTGCGCCACCCGCAAAACGACATCCCGCCCACCGCATGCAGCCCTTACAAAGAATGTCCCATGTGGGACATTTGTTGTGAGGGCTGCGGGGACTGCCTCTGCGTGCGACGCGTGCGGAGAGCTTTCGGTTGCGCGTTTTTTCTCTTTCTTTGCGACATTTTTTCTCTTCGCGGTTGCCCGATGGCGGAACGTGTGCTCTAATCCCCGACTGCCCATGAATGTCGTATGTGATCCGCAACCCAACTGTGTCGTCAACCTCCAGGTCGAGCTCCCCGCCGACCGGGTCTCCCGGGAATGGCTGTCTATCGCCAAAGATTTCCAGCGCCAAGCCCGCCTTCCCGGCTACCGTCCGGGCAAGGCGCCGCAGGCGATGATTGATTCCCGCTACGCGAAAGAGATCCGCGACGAGCTCGAAAAAAAGCTCCTGAACGAGAGCATCAACGAGGCGATCCAGCAGAAGAACCTCCGCGTCCTCACGGTCTCGAAAGTCGAGGACATCACGATCGGCGACGACAAAACGATGCGTTTTCGGGCGAGCGTCGTGACCGCCCCGGAGTTCGAGCTTCCGGATTATTCCTCGATCACCGTCGAGGCGGCGAAGCGCCCGGTGACCGACGGGGACGTCGAAAAATGGGTCGAGCAATTCCGCGAGCCGCACGCCACGTTCGATGCGGTCGAGGGCCGTCCGCTCGCGATGGGGGACTACGCGGTGCTCACCTACGAGGGAAAAATCGGCGGCCAGCTTTTGTCGGACGCCCTGCCGAAAGCGCCCGCGCAGCTCCAGGGCCGCCGGAACGCCTGGATCCTCATGGACGAGGGCACGCTCATTCCGGGGTTTGCAAAAGCGATCGAGGGGATGGCGATCAACGACGAGCGCGCGTTCGAGCTCGATGTCCCGGCGGACTTCCCGCTTGCCGACCTCCGCGGGTCGAAGGTCGCCTACACGACGACCCTCCACGGGATCAATGCCAGGCAGCTTCCCCCGCTCGACGACGCCCTCGCGGAAAAAATCGATCCGGGCAAGACGATGGAGACGCTTCGTTCCGAGCTGCGCGAGCGGCTGGAGAAAATCGCCGAATCGCAATTTGACAACGCGAAGCGCAACGGTGCGATCCAGTACCTCCTCAAGCACGTCCAGTGCGAGCTTCCCGCCCAGGCGGTGGAGCGCGAGGTCACGGGGCTCCTGCGCGACATCGTCCAGGAAAACCAGGGCCGCGGGGTGAGCGACGACGAGCTCCGCGCACACCAGGACGAGTTGGTCGGCGTGGCGCAGCAGAGCGCCCGCGACCGCGTGCGGGCGAACTTCCTCCTCCTCCGGATCGCCGAGCAGGAGAAGATCGAAGTCGCCGACTCCGACATGCTCATGGCGCTTTCCGAGATGTCCCGCCGGTATGAGATTCCGGTGAAGAAGCTTATCAAGGATCTGCGCTCGCGCGAGGGCCTCGGCCCGGTCCGCGACCAGATCCTCATGGGCAAGGCGCTTGATTTGATCGTGAAAAATGTTACCGTGCGCGAGCCGGTTGCGGCGGCCGCCTGAAATTTATGTTGGTTCCCATCGTTGTTGAACAGACCGGGCGCGGAGAGCGCAGCTACGACATCTACTCGCGGCTCCT
>JBAXXD010000004.1:0-88332 GCA_037128135.1 Verrucomicrobiia bacterium | reverse complement strand
CAACTAAACGCTTCGCGCAAAACTCATCTGTCATATTAATTTAGCGAAATGGTATGATAGGCGCGGCCTTTGCCGAACCGGTTGAGTGTGAGCGCCGGTTGGCCCGCATAAAAGTCGTCCCCATAAACCGCCAGGGTTTCCGCCCGTTCGGCATGCACCATCTCAAGATAATGCCGGGCTTCATACAAACCGGAAAGCCCGTGGGGTTGACCCTCGACCGGCCGGACTTGACGCCGGAAAGCATCCGGGAGGGCATCGTATTCCTCGATCCAGATGCCGAGCGCCTTGCGCAACGGCCCGGGAACGCCACCCAAGGTGGCCAGCCCGGTTTCGTTGACGGTCGCCACGCCGTAGGTCGTGACGAGCGTTCCGCCCCGTTCCACAAATTCGGTCAGCCTCGCGCCGGTTTCTTCGGAAACCATGAAGAGCAGCGGAGCGACGACGACATCATACTTTGAAAAATCCGCCGCCGCATGAACGACATCCACCGAGACGCCGGCTTCCCAGAACGGTTTGTAATGGGCGATCACCGTATCCGTGTAATGTTTTTCCCTGTTCATCGGGGCCGGTGAGGCCTCGAACACCCAGCGGTTTTCCCAATCGAAAATCACCGCGACCCGGGCAGGGGTATCTGCTCCCACAAGGCCTCCGAGCTTCTCAAGGGACGAGCCCAGGCTGGCGACTTCCTTGAAGACGCGGGTTTCGCCGTGGCCGACATGGTCGATGACCGCGCCGTGGAATTGTTCGCAGCTTCCACGGCTCTTGCGGAGCTGGAAATAGCAGACCGAATCCGAGCCGTGCGCGATCGCCTGAAGGCTGGCCAGACGAAGCATGCCGGGACGAAGCAAGGGAGAAGTGGCAGCCCAGTTGACTTGGCTGGGCGTGCTCTCCATGAGCAGGAACGGCTTGCCTTTGAGGCTCCGGGTGAGGTCGTGCCGGAAGGCGGCGTTGAGCGGCGCATTGCTCTCGTGAAAGGAAGTCTCCTGGTCGTGCCATGTCGGGTAGGAGTCCCAGCAAACCACATCGAGTTCCTTGGCGATTTGCCAGTAATCGTAGTCGGGATGCGTCCCCATCAGGTTGGTCGTCACTGGCACATCGGGCGAGAGGCGGCGGACCGGCTCCATCTCGTTGCGGATGAAATCGCAGCACTGGTCGGTCATGAAGCGTTTCCAGTCGAGCACGAGCCCGCTCACGCCGCTGTCGATGAACCGGACCTGATCCCATGCCGTGTAGGCGTGGCTCCAGAACCGGGTCCAATACGCCGCGTTGAGCGCATCGAGGGTGCCGTATTTCTGCTTCAGCCAATTTTGGAACGCGCCCATGCACAGGTCGCAGTAGCAATAGCCGCCGTATTCGTTGGAGATATGCCAGAGCGCTAAAGACGGGTGCTGGCCGTAGCGCCTCGCAAGCTGTTCGTTGATGGCGCGCACTTTTTTCCGGTAAGCCGGCGAGGTCAGGCAATGGTTGTGGCGGCCCTTCTGGGGATCGCGCATCCCGTCCGGGGTGACGCGCCGGATTTCCGGGTATTTGAGCGCCATCCAGTTGGGTTTGGCCCCGCTGGGGGTGGCGAGGATGACGCTCATCCCCTGCCGCTCGGCCCGCGCAAAAATGTCGTCCATCCATGCGAACTCATAGCGGCCTTCCTCGGGTTCGAGGGTCGCCCAGGCGAAAACGCCGATGGTGACGGTGTTGATGTGCGCCTTCTTAAACAGCTCAAAATCCGTGTCGATGATGCCGGGATAGTCGAGCCATTGGTCCGGGTTGTAGTCGCCGCCGTAGAGGATGGTTCTTGGATATTTCATGTTTTATAAAATCGTGAGAGGTGAGGTTAATAAAAACTGGAGGCCGGACGGGATTGGCGCTTTGCATTTCTGCCTCAACCGGCCGGGTGCGGATGTCCCGCTGGCCGCCGGCGCACCTGGGCCGACCGGATTTTTTCCATGTCGAACTTCGGCGTCCGGTCGAAGAAATAAATCCCGTTCTTCTCCTGGAAGACGTCGGTCAGTTGGGTGTAGCAGTAGCCGAACATGTGCGGGTGGTCGAGGAGCGCGCTGCACAGGCCAGCAAAGCGCCCGTAAAATTCCTCGATCGTCTTCGGGCCCTCGCCGTAGCCCCAGGCATTCTCGCCGGGCTTGAGATTCGGGTTCCACAGGATGCCGCCGAATTCGCTCACAAAGTAGGGCTGGCCGCGATAGGCGACCTTGGAGATGAAGCCCTTGCCTTCCGTGTCGTTCTTGAGTGGGTTGTCCTGGGCGAGGGCGGCGTGGCGCGCAGCAAAAGTTTGGGGATCTTGCGTGTAGTCGTGCGAGTCGAAAATATCGGTCTCGGCGATCCGATGGGACCAGCCCGAGGAATCGATCACCGGCCGGGTGCGGTCGGCCATCTTCGTGGCGAGAAACATGCCCCGGATCGTGTCGTCGAAAACATGGATGGCATCATCGATGACCTGGCCGGTTTCATTGAGCGGACACCAGCCGATGATCGCGGGATGCGAATAGTCGCGTTCCAGCACTTCGAGCCATTGGGTGATATAGGTCGGCCCGGGCTGGTTGCGGTCGGTCGCGTTGCCGAACATGTTGCAGCCCCAGTCCGCGAACTCGCCCCAGACCAGATACCCGAGCTTGTCGGCCCAATAAAGAAACCGCTCCTCGAAGACTTTGGCATGGAGGCGCGCCCCGTTGAACCCGGCCGCCATCGCCAGCTCGATGTCCCGCTTCAATGCCTCGTCGCTCGGCGCGGTCAAAATGCCGTCAGGATAATACCCTTGATCGAGCACCAGTCGCTGGAAGACCGACTGCCCGTTAAGCAGAAATTCCTTTCCTTGCAAACTCACGCTGCGGAGCCCGGCATAGGAAAGAGCCCGGTCAATCACGACGCCCGCAGCGTCGAGCAACTCGATCTCGACATCATACAAATGCGGGTCTTCCGGGGACCACAACCGGCGGCGGTCTTGCGGGATGGCCAATTCCAAGACGGTCGTGAACTCCTGGTCGGCAGGCACTGTTTGATTGACGGCCACGCCCGCTTCATCGCGGACCGTGACGCGCAACTGCAGCCCCGGGGCGCTGCGGCTCAGTCCCTGTTCGAGCCGGACAATCCCCCGCGAGGCTTCCGGGGTGAGGCGCGGACGCAGCAGCGCGGTCTCCGTCGGCACAGGCTCGATCCAGACCGTCTGCCAGATTCCCGTCGTGCGGGTATACATGCAGCCCGAGCTTTTGAAATCGAGGCATTGTTTGCCGCGGGGCTGGGAGTCGCGTTTCGAATCCCGCGCCCGCAGCACGATTTCCAGCTCCCGGTTCCCGTCCAGGATCCCTAGGTCGCATGCGAAGGGCGTGAACCCGCCCCGGTGGCGGCTCACTTCCGCGCCGTTGACCCACACCGTCGCGTCGTAATCCACAGCCTGGAAGTGGAGCAGCAACCGGCGACCCCTCCAGGCTTCCGGAAGGGTCACGCGCTTGCGATACCAGACGGCGATATGGAAGTCCGTGTCTTCGATTCCCGACAGCTTCGATTCCGGGCAGAACGGGACCGAGATCGCCCGCGAGAGTGGCCGCCCGAGCAGCCCGCGCTCAAGGCCGCTGTCGCCGCGGTCGCTCTCGAATTCCCACTCCCCATTGAGGCAGAGCCACTCGTCGCGAACGAACTGCGGTCGGGGATACTCGGGGCGGGGAAGAGGTTTCATATCGGGTCAACCGTCACACGGCAGGGCGGGATTGTCGAGCCCGGCGGCTTGTTCCGTCGGCAAAAGAACTCGGACGCCTGCGGCGAGGCGTCCCTACCGGGCGCTACCGCGCCACCTGTTCCGGTAGGGCGGGATCGCCGAGCTCGCCGACTTGTTCCGTCGTTCCATCATTTTCTCCGGATGACATCAGGATGGCTAAAATTCGGCAGACCCGCCTATTTGTCCGGTCCGTCAGCGTCCTTGACCTGGAACTTGATCGTGACCTCCTGGCCTTTATTCACCTGGATGTCTTGTGCGACGCTCTTTTCGTTGGTGACCCTGACATAGTTTTTTCCGGACTGAGCGCCGCCGGCGTTCGTGAGGACATTCTCGGGCTTGGTGGTCCAGCCATCGATCGAGCCTTGTCCGTCTCCCTTTTCGAAGTCCGGGTTTTCGACTTCGGCACCGGTGACGACGAGGTTGTCGTAGGCCACCCAGATCGGAGGGGTTCCTTGGGTTGTTTCAGGGTTCATCCATGGCCCCATGAGGCGCAGTTGGACCCTCCCGTCTTCCTCCGGAACGAAGCTGAATTCATACGCGGTCCATTCCTCGCCCACCGGGCCGCCTAACGCGACGATGTAGTATTGCCTGTTCTCTTCCGCCAACCAGCTGGGATTGGATGGGACCACCCCTTGGTCCGATTTGCCCGGGGTCATCGGTACCCGTTCTTTGATTCCATGTAACTCGACATCCGCTCTGCGAACTTGCGCCATGCAGGTTGTGGCGGCTGCGAGGATTGCGATTGTTAGGATTGTTTTCATGTTATGGTTTCTGTGACTTTACAGGTCTTTGACCTGACCGGGATTGTGGCGGAGGCAGGGCGCGGAGGCAAAGGGAATCTCTGCCGGCAAAAAATATTTTCACTTTTTCGGAACTCCTGTTTTTTCTCCTCCATGATCCGGTTGTGTTCGAACCTGGCATCATTCAAGGCCGATTCCTCGGCGAAGCGGAGATCGCGCAAGTGCGCTTGCTGCTCGCCGAGCATGGAGGCTGGAGCGGCACCACTATCTGAGCCATCGCGGCACGGTCGGGGAAAACATGCAGTATCTCGTCAGCGACCGGCAGGGGAATCCGCTGGCCTGTGTTTTGTTTGGAGCGGCGGCCTGGCAGTGCCGGGCGAGGGATGAGCACATCGGATGGGACGCGGCGACGCGTGCTCGAGGGCTGGCTTATGTGACCAACAACACGCGCTTTCTGATCCTGCCCTGGGTGCGCGTGCCGCATTTGGCCAGTCATGTGCTCAAGAGCTTGCATTGGCTCCATGTCGCTTCCACCGTTTTTTTTTGGTTCATCCGCAAAGGACGGGCGGAGCATCCCCATCGCAAGCTCGGCCAGAGGCGCGCCAAACAAGACAAGGCCATTGCTGATGCCCTTTCCATCAGGCCCGGGCTGCAGGTTTACTTCACCGCCGCGCGAGTGGAGATCGACAACAATCTCTTCGAGAATGCCATCCGGCCCTCAGCCGTCGGCAAAAAGAACTGGCTTTTTATCGGGACAGCAGAAGCCGGAAAGAAAACCGCCGTCCCGGGAGAAGGAGTCGGGTTCTCCGAATCCTCCCAGCAAAGAGAGGGGCTTTACGTCATTCGAATTTCACCGAGACGACATCGACCAGGGTCGTGCGCATTTCTTCAGGCAGCGTAATTTGCAGGGTTCCGGCATCATACGTATAGGGAACCGCCTCCCCGGTTCGCATGAGTCGGGCTTCGACCGGTTTCCTGACGTCATTGAGAGTTGCGAACCCATCGTTCAAGTAGTCGAAATGGACAAACCAGGTCTTGCCCTTAACCGTCACCGGCACGTCCGACTGCTCAGGCCAAGGGCCCGGCTCGACGCCGGAGACCGATTCCTCATGGATTTCTCTCCACTTGGCGATCTGCTCCATCCGCTTGTAGAAGACTTCTGGGAACTCACCATGGGAATCCGGCCCGTAGTTGGGCAAAAAGTTGCCGCCCCAAGCCCGGGCCTTGACAAATTCCGACAGGACCCATCCGGCCGGCTTGTAGCCGTCATGGTTACGATACCCCCATCCGCCGTCGTAGCCGACGTGGCAGTACTCCCACCACCAGCCTTTGACCTGCTCCTTTTCGGGGAATTTGCATTCTGGCGTCTTGAAATCGCCCACGCCAAGCCCTCGCGTATTGAGAAGTATTCCCGGCTGAAGCTCGCGGATCCGCTCCACCGAAATCGCGTTGTCCGCTGATCCGTCGAACCAGAGGATATCAATCTGGCCATACTGGGTAAGAAGCTCCTCGGTCTGCGCCTTGACGTAAGCGCGATTGGCCTCTTCCCATGATGCGATTTCTTCCGGCGAACGCTGCGGAAGGGAAAATGGCTTATGGTTGATATCGAGAGGGAGTGCGTTTTTTGCCCCGTTGAATGACATGAATTCCCGGTTGAAATACCAGTCCGGCGGAGAGTAATAGAGGCCGACCTTAATGCCCGTCTTGCGGCAGGCATCGGTAAATTCACGGACGAGATCGCGCCCGGGCTGGAATTTGCCAATATGGAAATTGCCGAACTTGCTGGGCCAGAGGGCGAAGCCGTCATGGTGTTTGGTCGTGAGCACGGCGTATTGAAAACCGGCCTTTTTTGCGGCAGAGAGAAACTTCTCCGGGTCGAAGCGATCGGCAGTGAAATCCTTCGCCATGGCCCAATAGCGGGCCGGAGGGATGCAGACGGACATATTAAAAAGCCCGTAGCTTTCAATAGCGACTTTCCTGCTCCACGCGGTGCGGTCCGGCTTCATCATTCCCCAGGAGAGATCGCACTCTCCGCTGACGCTGGATATGCCAAAATGAATGAACACGCCCAGGCCGGCTTCAGGGAACCACTGGGCATCCGGATGCTTCGACCGCTCAAAGTTTGCAGTGGGATCGCAAAACATATTGCCGATCATCTCGTGCTGCTTGGCTACGACTTCATTTTCTGTATCAGACATTTGGATATTCCTTTTCGATGATGTGTATATTTCCGGCAATTCACTTATTGCTTTTGTTCCGATTGTGGGGGCACCAGCGCCTGGATGGTTTTGATCAGGAAATTTGCAACCGAGAGGTTTTCCTTGGCGGCCATTTCGCTCAACTGCTGGTATTGGCGCATGGTCAGCTCGATTTTGACCTGAGCTCTGCAAGCGATTTCTGGCATGGAGATCCAGTAATCCCGGGCCTTTTGCAACTGGGCTTCGTTGAGCCCGAATGCCCGGAGAACCCCGGTGGCCATCATTTGATCGCCGGTGGGATTCATGTGGACGCCGTCATTCGTGAGCTGGTCGCCTTTGATCCCAGGCTTGATCGCGGCTTGCATGTCGGCGTCGAGGTCGGCCAGCGGGCATTTCTTTGATTGAGCCAGCTGGCGCAGGAAATCGTTGTAAGCCGCGAGCTTCACATTAGCGGCATTAGCCGGGTTCTCGCTGATCATCGTGGCGGTGAGGATCATGACCTTGACGCCCGCCGCCTGAGCTTGATCGACCAGCGCCGTGATGTTCGCCTTGTAAGGTTCGAGAGCGATCCCTTTGTCGCCATGCATGACGTCGTTGACGCCGCAGCTGAGCGTCATCCAAGTCGGCTTTTTGCTCAGCACGTCCTTCTCAAGCCGCTCAAGCATCTGGTTGGATTTGTGGCCGCTGATGCCCGCTGGGTATGGGGTAACTGTAATCCCGTTGGCTTTCAGCCCGCTGACCACCAGGCGGACGTAGCCGCCGGGTAGATCCGCCCCAAATTGCGTGATGGAATCGCCCAGGAACGCGATCGACTCGCTATTTTTGATCGCCACGTTTTCGGGCGTTGCGATGGCGAGGGGTGCGGGCGGGGGCTGAGTGGTTTGAGCAAAGATAATGCTCGCAGCGGAGAGGGATAGGAAAGTCAGGAATGAGATCAGCTTCATAATAATTTATTTTTTGGAATGCCTCGGAAAATAAGCATGAGGGATCCCCGAGGGAAATTCAACGGGAAACGGGATTTTTTTCGGGCGCCTCGCGTTTGGCCGGCGCCAGACTGCGGGACGTGGGGTGGATTCCCACAAGTCCGCTACTCCCCGACTTTGACGATGATGGAAAAGCCGCACCCGCGCCAGCCGTTTTCGAGGCGCAGGAGGATGCGGTTGTTTCCCTTGCTGAGATGGATTTTTCGAAGCCCCTCGCGGGGGTTCCAGCCTTTCAGGATGTCGCTGCTTTTCCAGACGAGTTCGCCGTTGACCCAGATTTTCGACTGGTCGTCGCTGCCGATGGAGATCCACCGGTCGCATTCCGCTTCCGCCCAGAGCTCGGTATAGGCGTAGCCGATCTGGTATTCCCCAAGGCGGGGCGGTACGATCTGCTCACTGCCGGATTGAAAAAATTGCCAGGACAGTTTTTTTCCGGATTCGGTCAGGTAGGTGGCGTCGAGGTTGATGATCGATTCTGGGGGAAATTTCGTATTGAGGTTCCGGCGGTTTTCGTTCGGCCAGGGGCCGATGAGATACCAGCTGTCGAGGAACATCCAATCGGCGTTCCGGCCCTTCTCGACCTGCGCGGGCCCGGAGGTGAGCCGGCGGCCGGGAACCGCTTTGAACTCTCTATCGGGCAAGCGGGGAGGCATGGCCGTGGCGGCTCTGGGAACCGGGGACGGATGTGCTTGTGGCCCGGCCGCGCCGGGGTTGCCGCCCGGGGAATTTCCGCTTTTACTCATCAGGCTGGTGAGGTCACGCGCGCGGGTCCCTTCGTTTGCCAGCGCGGCGGATTCCATTTCCTGTTCATGGCTGCTGCGCTCCTTGAGCGAGGAGGAAGAGACTTTGGTGCCGCCGTCACCCGACGCGGGGCGCGACTGGCTGATGATGTCGTTGGCCAGGGCGAGCATGCCGCCGATTTCCTTGCGGGCAACGAGGATTTGGGCCTCCTGTTTTTGGAGGCCGGCCGAGTCGTTGACTGGACCTGCGAGGGCGTCCTTGTCGAGATCCGGGCGCACCGGGCGCGTCGTCTGCGTGAGCGCCCGGGCCTCCCGGATCGGGAGGTGCTGCAGCGCGGCAAGCTCGGCGGCGCGTGTGTCCTGGTAGGTCGCGGTGAGCGCGGCTTCCGCCCGCCGTGCCGTTTCGTAGATTTCCGGGATGGCGCCCGCGGAATCGATCTCGGATTTTGCCGGAGCGGGGTGGGGGGCCGCCGTGGCCGTTCGAATCGACGACGCCTTGCCTGCCGCCAGTTGCTGGGAATCCAGCGCGGCAGCCTGGGCGGACGCGGATTTTTCCATGGCTGCCTTGAGGATTTTGGCATCGGATTTGCCTGCAGCGGAGCGGACCGCCTGGGAATCGGCGTTCAATTGCCTGACTCGCTCTCCCGCAGCGGTAAGATCCTGGCCCGCCCGTGAGATCGAGCGTTGCCGCTCCTCCAAAGTTTTTCGAAGCCATGCGACCTTTTGACCGCTTTCGATATCCCGATTTTTCGCAGCGGATTTTGCGGCCTCGTCTGGAGCAGAAACAATCGCCTGGGCCGCTTCGGCGGCGGATTTCTCGGCGGCAGGAATTTCCTTGTCGCGGAGGGTGGCCTCCTGCGCAGTCACAGCTTCGCTGGCCGCCCGTGCGGTCTTTTCCGCTTCGAGTGCTTCGGAAATCTGTTTCTCAATTTCGGCGAGGCGTGCGGCGTTTCTCTCAGCCTCCATCGAGACCTGGAGAGCGACATCACGGGCGGCATTGGCCACCTGCTGCAGCTTGACGGCCTCCTTCTGTGCGGCCAGGGCTTCCGCATTTTCCGGCTTTGGCAACTGTTCGAGTTCCCGCAGCGCATCCTTTTGAGCCAGCCCGGCCAGTTCCTGTTTTTCGCGAGCGGCGGCGGGGTTGTTTTCCGCGAGTTTGCGAGCGGATTCTTCCTCCGCTTTGAGGGCGCGTGCTTGTGCCTCGGCCAACCTCTTTTCAGCCTCCCCGGGATTCATTTTCTGAAATTCGTCCAGGCGCTCGAAGGCGTCTTTTTGGATGGAGTCCATCTCCTCCTTGCGCCGGAGAAGCTCATTCACGCTGGTGCGCAGGGATTCGGTTTCGCGTTCGCGGATGTCCCCGGCCACCTGCCTGATTTTTTCCGGGCTTGCGGCGGACAAAGCGGAAGACCGCTCGGCGGACCGGGGCGCGAGGGCATCTTTGGAGAAAAAAAAGACCAGCGCGGCAAACGCCGCGGCATGCAGTAAAAACGAGACGATCCACCAGGGGCCCGCTCCCTGTTCCGCCTGGAAACGCGGTTTCACCGGGGCCGCGCGTCGGCGCGGGTGTGGAGGCCGATGTCGCGAAGGCTGTTGAACTGGCAGAGTTCAACCAGCTCGATCACATCCTCGTAGCGCGTATCGCGATCCGCATCGATCCGGATCCTTGGTTTGACGGGCTTTTTCCCGGCATCATCCAGAGTCCGGATCAGGTCGTCTTTCGTGACGGCGCTGCCGCCGATGTATTTTTTTCCGCTCCGGTCAACCGCGAGGACCAGGAGGTTTTCCTCAGCATCCCTGGGGACGGCGGCCGTGGATTCCGGCAGTTCCAGAGGCAGTTCCTTTTCCATGTGCTTCATGGTCGTTGCGACCATGAAAAAGATGAGGAGGACCAGCATGCAGTCGATCATCGGCACAAGGTTGATATCGAACGACTCGTCGTCCATGCGGCGGCGTGTTCTCACCGGGAAGTGCCCTTGGATTGCATGAACCATTCCACGATCAGCACGGAAACTTCCTCCTCCAGCAGGAGAGCGTAGCTGTTCGTCTTGTTCTTGAAATAGTGGTAGAGCACGAGAAACGGGATCGCCAGGCCGATGCCGAGCGCGGTGGTCGTGAGCGCCTGCGAAATCCCGGAA
This sequence comes from Verrucomicrobiia bacterium, assembly GCA_037128135.1. Taxonomy (GTDB): domain Bacteria; phylum Verrucomicrobiota; class Verrucomicrobiia; order Chthoniobacterales; family Terrimicrobiaceae; genus QYQL01. The sequence goes on along the minus strand of JBAXXD010000004.1, from coordinate 77,815 downwards.
GCAAGCTGAGCGGGATTCCCAAGGGCTCCGGCCAGCGCCACGGTCTCGAAGCTCTCGATCATCCCGAGAATCATTCCGAAAAGCCCCAGGAGCGGTTCGATCGTTGCGACGACGCCGAGCGGATAGGCGCGCTGCAGGCTGGCATCCATCTCGCGGGCGATCAGGTCGTTCACCGTCACCGAAAGGTCGGCGACCGGATGGGTCCGGTATTTTGTCAGGAAGGAAACGGCCCGCGCGAACGTGCTCGGGTCGGTATCCTCGAGGGCTTCAAGCTCGGTGAATTTCCCGGCGCGCCACAAATCCTGGCATTTGGTGAAAAGCCCGCGCGGCGAGATGTTTTTACGCCGGAGACGGACAAAGCGTTCGAGGGCAAAGGTGCCGCCGAAAACCGAAACCAGAATCTGGATTTTCCCGGTGATTCCGGATGCCCGGAAACGCTCCATGATCACTTCCCGGCCAGAGCGCCCAGCGTCGGCGGGCTTGGCGGCCGCCCGGGCCGCAGCGGGAGGCGGAGAAACTTTCGGAGAGGGAGAAGATTGCGCCGGAGCGGAGGTGACGAGCAAAAGAAAAATGGCGGCCGGCAGGAGAAATGTCTTCATCGGGTAGGGCGAGGATCATGGCGACGGAACCCGCGAATGAAAGAACAAACCGCCTGAAAAAATGGAATCCCAGAAAATGGTTCCAGTTCTGAATGGTGCTGCTCTTTCGCTGGACTTCCAACGAGGAACCTCATATCGGTGGGCGTCGCCTCCCCTGTTTTTCTCTTATGAAAATCCACCCATTGCTTGTTCTTTCCACCCTGGCCTTGACGCCGTTGCTGGCGTGCGCCGTCGAATCTCAACTTCCCAATCCGCCCCCGCCGTTTCTTGCCGAGTCCGGCAAGCGTGAGGCTCCGGAACTCAAGGTCATGAGCATCACCCCGTACGGCCAGCCCGCCTGCGACCAGCCCTCCCTCTGGATGGGCAACAAGCGCATCGGCTTCCGCGAAGGCGTCGGTGCGACCCACCGTGACCAGGCGGCCGAAATCATGATTGATGGACATGAGATCCTGAGTTTCCATTTCTGCGGTTCCTTTCCTGGCCCGGGCAATTTTGGCTATCCTTTTAAGACCAAGGAGGGCACAACGCCCAAACTAACCTGCGACAAGACGGCGAACTCCATCACCTACTCCAAGGAGTATCTCCAGGCGAACGGCGAGTCAGCCACCTTCTCCTACACCTTGAAACCTGCGGGCGAGAGCAAGGTCGAGGTAAGCTGGGACGTTGGAATCCCGCAGGATAAATTCGACGCCAATCCCAAAGACTATGCCGGAGTGGCGCCGTGGTTCATGTCCTCCGACGCCTACCGGCAGGAGCCGGTTTCGATAAACGGGAAGATGATCCAGTTCAACGACAAGAGCGCTCTTGTCACAGGCAAGGAGACTCCGGTCTCAGGAGGAACGGATGGTTTCGAGCTGACCTACGCTCCCGACAAGCCCTTGCGGAGCTTCTCGATAAAATTCCCTGGCTACTACGAGTATGGCATCGGCGAGGGAATCGCGGGCATAGATACCTGCAATATCTGCATCCGCGTGGGAACGAAGAAGCGACTCGCTTCGGACAAGTTCATTGTTGACTTCGGCGATGTCATCGGAAGGGCGACCGACGCCCCGCCGCCTGTCGCTGGGATAGACTTCTGGGGGCATGACCGCTTCTGCGTTCCGGCGCCCACGACCAAAAACTTGATGCCCAATCCCAGCTTCGAGCAGGGGCTTCGTTTCTGGGCCTGGTGGGGCGGCGGCGGCAGATTCAACCCCTCCGACGTGCCGGCCTACGCCGTCAGCCCCGATGCCAAGTTCGGAAAAAACGCCCTTTGGATACGTCCAGGGATTGGTGCCCAGCCCATGAACAGCTTCATTGTCCCTGTCGTCAAGGGGAAGGCTTACACAGTCAGCTTCTACGCTAAAGCAGAAAAGCCCATGACCTTTTCCTTGGGAGTCCAAGGCGTAAAAGGCTCGGCTTTCAATTGGGGGACAGCTTTGAAACTCACGCACAAGCTTTCCACGACGGACTGGGAACGCAAGTCCTTCACCTTCACGGCCGACTGCGCCGGCATCAGCCTGCTGCTGCATTCCGGGCAGAATCTCCTTGTTGACGGACTCCAAATCGAGGAAGGCGAAACGGCGACGGATTTTGTCGCGCCTGAAGTCGAGGGATTCCTGGCGACATACGACCCCGACAACAATTTATCGCTTGGACAGCCAGTCAACGCGAGCTTCTCGCTTTCCGGCAAGCCGGACGCAAAAGGTGAAGTCCATCTCCAACTCTTCAACTACTACCGTGAAAAGCTCTATGATCTCAACTTGAAGTATGCGCTGGATGCCACGGGTTCGGCCAAGCTGGAGCTGCCTTTCAAAGGCAAACGCCTGGGAACCGGGGTCTTTGTCATGCAGGCCGACTTCCAGCCGAAGGAAGGTCCAGCCATCCGCGAATACTACCGCCTTTCGGTCATGGATTTTCTTAAGAACAAACATGCCGACAAGGATGTTTTTGGAAGTCTCTGTTCTGCCCCACGCATCTCTCGCGGCGATGATCTGATGCGCAATTACATGCGCTGGGGGTTCGGTTCCGTAACTTATGGCTGGAATACCCAGCAGGAATTCGACCTTTACAACAAATACCGCATATCCAACTTCCTGTGTCTGATCGGCGACCTTGCCGAAAAGGAAGATCGCGAGTTCACCGACAGCACCAAGAAGTGGAAAGAGATAACTCCCGAGATCGAGAAGCGCGTTGAGGAAATCTCATACAAGATCGTGAAAAGCCACCCGTGGGCAACTTCCTGGGCGTGGTCAACCGAGTCAGAAGGCAGTCCGATCATCGGCGCCGGCAGGTTCGACGAGTGGGCCAAGGTTCAGCTCGCCGCCTGGCGCGGGATAAAACGGGCCAACCCCAACGCCATCGTCCTGCCCGACGGCGGCACCTCCGGCTTCAGCCGCCTGCGCGGCTACCGCGAGATGGATGGCTACCTCAAGGCGACCCAGGGCAAGGTCAAGTGGGATGCCATGGCCGTCCATCCCTATGGCGCTGTCGATGCTATCGACGGATGCACCGACATGCTCAATGAAATCATGGCAAAGTATGGCTATGACAAGTCCACGCCCATCGATTACACGGAAGGCTTCAACAGCACGCACACCAAGATCCCGGAGTGGGGTGATGATGGCTGCTACGATAACTACGGTGGCGGCAAGCCAAGTTATGACTTCGGCTGGCACGAATATCTTCATGCCGCCAATGCGGCGCGTATTTATCTCGCCTGCCTGAAAGATTGGCCGCAGGTGCGCTCCTTCAACATTTGGGTCTCTGCTCCGTTCATGGATCAGTATCTGACCCCGCTGGCCCTCTGCAAAGTGCCTAACACGCTCGGGCATCTGCTGCCCAAGCCGGTTTTCAAAGCGGACGTGCTGCCGGCAGCCGGCGTGAAAGGCTATGTGTTCGAGGACGAGCAGGGCCGAGGCGTTGCTGCAGTCTGGTGCACCACGGCGACCGTTCAGGAAGGCCTTGAGAAAGGCCCCGACATGTCGGTCAACTTCGGTGGCGCAGTGCCCGAGTTTATTGATTTGATGGGAAACGTCCGGCCTGTCGCCGCAAAGAAGGGCCGCGTTGAGATTCCGCTTACGCCGGCACCGCTTTTCATGAGAAGTGCCAAGGGCGGGGCTGGCAAGCTCGCAGCAGCCTTGAACGCGGCGGACGTTTCCGGCGCCGGAAGCTCCTTGAAGGTTTCCGTCCAGCCAGCCCTTGACGGAACCATCGAGGCGGTGGCCGCCAACCTGACAGGCAAGGAGTTGAAGGGCAAGCTGCAGGTCGGTGACAACGAATGCGCCTTCGACATCAAGGCCAAAGGCCATTGCGTATCGAAGCTGAAGGAGAAGGTTGATCCCGTCCCCGGCAAGCTCAACGCTTGGAAGGGCGACATTGTCGCCGAGTTCCCAAACGGAAAAAAAGACCGTTCGCTGTGGGACATGCAGTTCTTCTTCGTGCCGCACGCCGCCAAGCCGCTCCCGCTTGATCCCACATCAGCGGACTGGGACGCGATTCCGGCCGTCAAGATGACAAACCTCTTCTTAGGAAAGAGCGAACCCGGCAAAGAGACTGTCAAATCCAGCGGTCCGGGCGACCTCGACGCCACGTTCCAGCTCGCCTGGGACAAGGACAACCTCTATCTGCGCATAAGTTCTAACGATAACAACTTTGTCGCCACCGAGCCCGAGCGCTACAAGGAGTCCGTTGAGAAGAAGCAACTCCACATGCACGACGGCTGCGTCGAGCTTTATCTCGACACCGCCGCGAATGGCCGGAGCAATCCGTTCAAGGATTACGACCAGGATGATTACCGCTACGACTTCAGTTACGGCAACGACAAAGCCGGTGACGGCCCCGGGGCGGTTTACCGGTTCTATGAGCCGTATCATCAGCTCGCAGGCGGCTTGGAGATGCCCAAGAAAGATGAGGCGGCCAAGGGAGTGAAGTGCCTGTTCCACCGCGATGGGAACAACTACTCCTATGTGATGATCCTGCCTCAGCGGTATATCGAGCCGCTGAAACTGGAGAAAGGCTGGCTGGCAGGCTTCGGGCTTTACGTCCACGACAAGGACAAGCTCGAGGAACAATGGCCGCCGAAGGGCCTCTCACTGGCGACAATCCCGGGCGCGCATTGCGACCATCGCCCGGATCTCTGGCCGATCATGATCCTGGAGGAAAAGTGAATTTCCATGATGGAAACACGTATCCCATTCCTAAGCCACCTCCTTGCGTTCGCCAGCGGCTTAGTTTTCGCCTGCTCCTGACCGCCATGCACGAGGCGACACGCCAAAGCATTTCAGGAATAGCCGGTTGAAGCTCGACAGGGTTTCTTCTCTCATCAACCTATGCCATCTCGCAATGTGATTCGAGAAATGCTATTTGTCGGAACAAAACTAAGCCGGTTCAAGACGGGAGAGGGAGACCTGTTTCTTTTGCGATCTCGACGCTGCGCCGGGCACATTCGCTGATGGCGATGGGATGGTAGTCGAGAACTCCTGAGAATAATGTGTCATGGAGCGGGGCCGTCCATTTTGACGGAACCCGGGCCGCGCCGTACATCGCGCCCCAGATGGAGCCGACCGTTGCGCCGTTGCAGTCGGTGTCCCAGCCGCCCATGACCGCGATGCCGATCGCCTTCTCGAAATCGTCCTGGCCGAGCAGCAAAGCTGCGACAACCAATGCGGCGTTGTTGTTGGTATGAACCGGGTTGTAATGCCCGAATCGAGCGTAGATCTTGTCCAAGACGGCCTCGAACTCCATGGCGAGGAATCCGTGTTCGCGACAGATTTCGACGGTTTCCCTCATGTCTTTGTAAAGCCGGGAGCGGCTCGGGATTTGCGCCAGTCCTGCCTCCACCACCTTGAGCGGATCGGCAATGGCGAAGCCTGCCGCGATCATGGCCGCGCAGAACATTTCTCCGTAGATCCCATTTTTGACATGGCTCAACCGGGCGTCCCTCCACGCAAAGTCCGCAGCGAGTTCGGGATTGCCGGGGGCTGCATAGCCCCACGAATCCGCACGAATTTGCGCGCCGATCCATTCGCGATACGGGTTGTGATGGGTTGCCACCCAATCCCAGTCGATAGCCATGATCAAGTTGCGAGCCCAGGGGAACCGGTAGCGGATCACCATGTTGCGGTACGCCTGGGTCTCGGCGGTGCAGACATGCCAATAGCCCAAATAGTTCATCCACGCCTGGGCCACATCGTATGAGGCGAATCCCGAGCCTTGTTCCATCATCACCCGCTGAGCGATGATCGTGTATCGGATGTCGTCATCGGTCTCCATAAATGCAATCTTCTCCCGGGTGGAGGGGGGACACGAAGCCTCCCCAGTCTGTTGCGAAGCGGGCGAGGCGGCGGGGATGTAGCCCCGGATCGGGTATTCCTCCGGAGAGATCGCGGTCAAATAGGTTTTGATCCGCTCCTTGCTGGAGAGCCCGTTGAGAGGGGACATCATCCCCTCGATCGGCTTGCCGAGCGCACAGCCGACACATCGCCCTTGCCAGGCCCCGAGCATCCGATCGAGCAATCCCGCCTCCCCGTAGGGGAGGGGAAATGCGGCGTCCGGTTGTGCCCGCTCGCCGCGGATCGAATTCAGATCATTCGGCTCAACAAAAGGGAAATCTGCCCGCTGAGGGATCGCCTGCAGCTCATACCAAACGTCGGAGAGCCGCACGTGTTCCGACTTGTCCAGCGCTTCAACTTGGGCCCGAATCTTTTCTACCGCTTCCGGCTCCCGGCCTTCTTCCAAAGATTGAGTGAACTCATCGTTTAATATTTCCTTGGCCTGCGCCCAGCCACCCAAGAAAGGAATACGCGGAAAGTTTGATTTCATAGGTGGTCACACTACAACATTCTCTGGAGTGCCGTACAGCATTAGTGGGGCTCCATCCTGGACCGTGAAGGGGAATCTTTTCCATTCCACAAGCGGCGAAGTGTATGGGCGGCCATCTTCGGCTGCCGGTCGCGGGTGAAGACCCCTTTACGGTTGAAAACGATGCGGGTGATGCACTGAGATGTCTTGAAATCCGCAAAGGCCCAGATGTGGGTGCCGATGCACCACGGCATGGTTCGCATCATCTCATATTGCTTTTCGATGATCTCGCTTTGATATTCTTCAGTGAATAGCTCGGCGGGCATCCGGTGCATCCCATCAATGGCGTCGGCGCCAAATTCAGCAAGAATGATCGGTTTAGCAAAGGCGTCGTGGAATCGGTGCATGCATTTTTCAAATTCGGGAAGGGTTTCCTCGATGAGCCCGGGACCGTTATACCATCCGTAGTATTTATTCACACAAACGACGTCGTAGTATTTGAGCCCTTCGTTCTCCTCAGGCTCACGGTGGGCCACATAGGTGATGGGGCGGCTCGCGTCGAGGTCGCGCGCGCAGTCGGCCATCCCCTTGAAAAAAGCCGTGGCGGCCGCGTCTCCCGGAGTGCAGTTCGGCTCGTTTGCCAGCGACCACATGACCACCGAGGGATGATGTTTGTCACGGTGAATGAGCTCGGCGACCACCGTCTTCGCCTTTGCCAGCAGCTCATCGGTATAGAGACGATCGCCCAAGCCGACAAAAGGAGTTTCATCAATCACCAGCACGCCCTCCCGGTCGGCATAATCGAGCCACTCCTCGGCGTAAGGGTAGTGTGAGGTTCTAAACGAGTTGGCCCCAACCCACCGGAGCATCTCGAAATCGCGGACGATCAGCGGCTCGAGCAGGCCTTTGCCGATGATGTGAAAATCTTCGTGCTTGCCGAAGCCGTGGAAAAATACCGCTTTCCCATTGAGCAAAAATTGATCGCCTTTGACCTCGACCGTCCGAATGCCGAACGTCTGACGATACGAATCGGCCGCGCCGTTCAGGTCCTCCGCGCGCACCTCAAGATGATACAGTTCCCCTTTGCCGACCTCCCAGACTCGAGGAGAGGGGATGTGCAGCGTGCCAGAAAGAGTCCGTCCTCCGTTGGAAGTAAAACGGGCGGAAAACTCTTCCGTATTACATTCAACCGTGCCGTAAAAATCGTCGGCCATTTCGACGGTCACCATGATTTCGGCATGGGATTCCTGAAGCGACTTGGTCACGACGGATATTCTTTCGATCCGGGGAGCGCCGGTGGCGTAGAGATAGACCGAGCGGTGGATCCCTCCGTAGGGAAAGAAATCGTAGGAGACAGCCGGATAGGAGTTCATGAAGCCGACCCGGCCCTCGTTTTCCACCAGGCTGGCGGGCGGGAACATCCACGGATCAAGCGTGGCATCGACGCAGATGACAAGGCGGTTCTCCTTTCCGAAACTCACCAGCCCGGAAACATCGATGTCAACCGGCAGATACGGACCGCGGTGTTCGCCGGAGAAGATTCCGTTGACCCATATCCGCGCGTTATTGTTGACCGCTCCAATGCGGAGTCTCAGCGGCATCTCGGCCCATCCCGAATCGGGAAAAAAAGCGCATTCATACCAGCCCGGGCCAAAATAGTTCGACAGATCGGGGATTTGCTCATTCCAACTTCCAGGCACGGCAATCTGCCTTGCTTGGGGAACTCCTTTTTCCCAGCATTGGTTTTGGGCAACCCCCTCGGGATCGGTGCGGAAGGCCCAGATGCCGTCGAGCTTTTGAGTGCGCCTGATAGAATTCTGCTGAGGAAATAACATAGGTTTTAAATGCGGATAGGGATGATTTTTTCAAGCGGTCGGTGAAGTGCGATATCCAAACTCAAACCGGCCACTCGCACCAATCATAATCGGCAGGAGCGGCACACGGCTCTCCGTTGCCCGTGGCATAGAGCGCCCAAACGACGCCCGTCCAGGTTCCGGCCATCTCGGGAGCCAGATGTTTGGAGACAAAGGAGCCAAGGCTCTGCCACTCGCCATCGGAAACCCGATAACGGAAGTGATAGCATCCGCGCTCCCCATCGATCGCCAGAGTGACGAGGCCTGCTGGAACCGGGGACTCTGCTGCCACGATGTAAAAATCGTCCACGCGACGGCGGACGATTATGCGCCGAGTGCCGCCCCTTTCCCCGGTGATTGCCAGCGCGTAGAAGTGGCGCTCGTTCATAAAAACCGATATGCCGGCCTCGTCGGATTCGCGAAGCGGATCAAACTCGATCTGTGCGCATAAACGTTGAACAAATTCCGTTTGCCGGCGGCCGACAAACGCCACCGGGGCGGGCTCGGAAAGCGCATGCTTCGTTCCGTGAAGACGGAGGAATCCTGGACGTTCGGTCAGCGAAAAGCTCCCTTCGGGCGGGTTGCGCAAGTGAATCCATCCCGACGACAACACCGGAGCATCGAACTCATCGCGCGAAGGTTCGGTGGGCCAAGGATGTGGTTCCAGCGAACCTGTCGGAATATCCAGGTCAAAAGTGATCGGCTTCTCGCCATTGATCACCGGCCAGCCGTCGCGCCATTCCAGTGGAGCGACATAGGTTTCTCTCCCAAGATGGGGGAATCCCTCGTAGTTACTGGCACGGGCAGCCAGGAAAAAAACCACCCAGGAACCGTCTTCTGTCTGAATAAATTCCGCATGTCCGGTATCCCGAATCGGGTTTCCGGAAAGCGAGCGATGGCTCAGCACAGGATTTGCGGGACAGGATTCAAACGGCCCCCATGGGGAGGAGCTTCTTCCGACAGTCACACAATGCCCGCTGCGGGTTCCCCCCTCGGCCGCAACCAGGTAGTAAAAGCCGTTGATCTGATAGAGGTGAGGCCCTTCGATATCCGTCGCCACGAAATTTCCGGAGATCGTTTGCAAGGGAGAAGTCAGCTCGCCCGTGACGGGATTGATCGTAGCCTGAACAACCGACTGGTGAGCCCGACGGGTATAATAAACCGTGCCATCGTCATCGAAAAGGAGCGACGGATCAAAATTTTCGGCATCGATCCAAATCGGCTCGGACCAGGGACCAGACGGATTTTTTGCTGTGACCAGAAAATTCCCTTTTCCGCCCATGCGGGTGGTAACCATATAAAATCGGCCATCGTGATAGCGAAGAGTCGGCGCAAAAATGCCTCCTGCGTTGTCCGCCTTGGTGAGGTCAAGCTGGCTCGGACGGTCAAGGGCGTGACCGATCAATCGCCAGCAAGCCAGATCACGGCTGTGATAGATCGGCACGCCAGGGAAATAGGCAAAGGTGCTGGTGGCCAGATAATAGTCGGCCCCGACCCGGCAAACCGAAGGATCCGGGTTGAACCCGCGGATAATCGGATTTTGGATTTTCATGATTTTTCAGAGTCTCTTCATGGGAAATCGTGCGTGCTTCGTCCTATTTTGAGCAAGCGTTGGCAGCTTTCGCTACAGCATCGTGCGCTGCCTTCCGTAGCCTGGCAGCATTCTCTTTAGTCACTCCCGGCGGAACGAAGGCGTTGGGGCGCTCGTGGAAAATCATTTCATAAAACATGGCGGCCCCGAGATATTCCCCGTTGAAATTGGCATGGATGTCGGCTTTGTTGTGCAATCGGATTGGGTGGGATGAAGAAAGCTCCGATTGGAAGGCATCGCCCACTGGAATGAGCCGAAGTCCGGAATCGGCGGAAAGCTGACGATATGCCGCCTGGACGTTTTGGTGCATGGTTTGCGGGTTTTTCAGGCCGGCATAGTGGGGGTCACCGTAACGAGGACAATCCTCGGGATAAGCCCATGTTTCTTGAATGAGAATCTCGGCCTGCGGCGCGTATTGGTGGATGTAATTGATCAGCGTCCCGGCATATGGCTGGTAGGTCTCATATCGGGGGCTGAGATGGCTGACCTGCTGGATAGTGACCACGTCCCAAGGCTGGCTTTGAAGGGCTTCGCGCAGGCTCCTCCCCCCGGTCTTTTCCTTGGTGACCGGATCCACTTTCGCCCCGTAAGGCCGACCCTTCGGGTCTTCGGGATTGGCCTCGAATGCCTTGATATATCGAACATGCTGCTGCAACGAGTGACCGTTCAGATTGGCGCGGAACAGGATGAGTTCTTTGCCGTTGGCTTTGGCAAGCTTTGGCAAAAGATGAGTGGAATTGTCGGCGAAGCTGTTGCCAACGGTCAGCAGCCTGACTGTGCTGCGCGGGGCCTGATCTGCCGGGCTGGCTGCGTTGGCAAAAGGTGAAAAAAAGAAGGTGAACGCAAGCAACGCCTGCGCGATTTGGAAGGAAAACCTCATAGTTATTTTTCTGTTCGCATACGGCGGATGGCGGCAAGCGGATTGCCGACGCTGGCACCGTAGCCGCCGATTCTCTGTTGGCCCTTGTCGTTGACGCATTCGAACGCGTCGTAGCGACGGTAATAGTCGATCATATCTCCAAGCATGTTGGAGGCCAGAGTGGGGTCGAGTTGGGCGATGGCGTAGGCGACCCATCCGGTCGCCGTTCCCCAGTAGGCACCGTTCTGATATTCATCCTTCGGGATCGGCTGGCTGGTCTTCTGCCAATACTCGCCTGCAGGCAGGTGGCGGACCTGACCTGCATAGACGATTTTTGAGTAATTCTCGACGAGGTATCTGGAGATCCTTTCATTTTTTTTCTGATCTGGAAATCCGATGTAAACCGCATAGGAGCTTCCCCAGATATCGATTTGGCGGCAATCCTGGCTGGCGGCCAGGTACATTCCCGCCTTCTCATCCCAGAGGGAGGAGAGGTTTTTTTCGATCAGATCGGCGCGAGCCGTCATCTCCTGCGCGATTTCCTTTTCTCCCACAACGGCGGCCATGTCCGCCAGCTTGCGCGATGTTTCCCAGTAGAGGAGGGAGCTGAAAAGCTCTGCTCCGGTCTTGTAGATCTGGTCTGTGAAGCCATAGGGGGTGTGGGCCGCAGAGGGATCGATCCAGCTCAGGCCTTGCTCATCGCGCGGCATCGAGTCCATCGCCCGTTTGAGCGCAGGGATGGTCTCAGTCACAAACTTCTTGTCGCCCGAGCGCCGGTAATATTCGTCGGCGAGCTGCACGGCAAACTGTGCGGAGTCAGATTCTGGCGGCGGACCCCAGCAAACGAAATCCCCGCCGCCTCCGGAGAAATGCTTGGGAACCATTCCGTCGGGGCGTTGCCAATGAAGGAGCAGACGAACGATGCCACGGATTTCCTCGGGAGGGACGAACTGAGGCGCACCGTGAATGATGTAGTAGCAGTCGCGCGGCCAGCAGCGTTTTCCATAGCCGCCGGGGCTATAAATCCAAGTTCCAGGATGGTAGGTCGACAGATCGGGGGCCTTGCAGGTATTCCCGACAGCGTCTGCGCGGTAAATGGGAGTTGCCGGGGCGTCGTCCATTTGAACTCGCGCGAACCCTATGATCTGTCGGGTCTTTTCCGTGAGCCATTGGAACTGCTCCTCGGTAACGAGCGTCGCCGGGGTGAGGGGACCAGTGGGACGAGGCAATGGCTCAGCGCCGTGACTCGTCGTAGCCGCCGCGGTTAGAATAACACTCATGATAATTGCTCTCAATGTTTGATGCTTTCGTTTGATGGATTTGAAATGATGACAATCCTCGCCAACAATATTCGGCGGGTGCTGGCATTACGCCATTACTTGCCCGCAGGCTTGAGATTCAGGGATTCATTGGTCTTCTCCACGATAGCGTCAGAGATCATCTTGTAGGCTGGGCCAGACCAATGGAATTCATCACCCGCAGCGAGTTCCAGCTTGGCGGCAAGCGGGGTATACATGTCGATGACCTCGACCCCTTCCTCTTTCATGACTTGTTCGGAGAGGCGGTTGATGCGCAGCACGACGGGGTTCTTGTCACCCAAGGCATCGACCGGCTTGCTGGGTTCGCTGCGGCGGGCGGTGTGCGGCGTCGTGGCGATCCAGAACAGCTTGGCCTGGGGCGCACCGGCCTTGAAGCCCCGCACGATGGCGCGCTGGGTGTCGATGATCTGCTGATCAGTGGCCTTTTCCGGAGTCCAGGACAACGAGTGCAGCCCGTTATTGAAGAAGATGAGGTTGAAGTCGGCGATAGAAGCCCCCTGTTTGATCAGCGCATCCACCTTCGGGTCGATGCCTCCGACGAAGTGGCTCCAGTGATAGGCATAGACCCTGCCTTCCAGAGCAGGGATGAGATATTGGCGGTAACCGCCGGAAATGGAGTCGCCGTAGAAGAGTAGCTTGGGACGGCTTGAGTCAACGACGGTGGGCGCATCAATCATCCAGTTCTTGGCGGCGATGGCACCGCGCGGCTCGGCGGTCACTTTCTCCAGCGGTGACTTATAGGAGAAGTCGGGCCCGTAAACCCTCAGCGCTGAAATCGACGCAGAGCCAAACGGCTTTTCCTGCGGCAGAAGTTTTTTGCCCACCCACATCGGTTCGTCATTGGGCAGCAACATCGTAAAATACTGACCGCCCGGAGCATCGTTGAGGTAATAAGAGGGGCTGCCCTGACGGACGGCGACCGTGAAAGTGTAAGGGGTATTTGGCTGGAAATTCGTACGCAGTCCGCCGATATGCATGCCGTTGATGATCGGCCGATAGACCTTCCAGTTCGGGGTGTAAATGCAGGTGAGTCCGAGTCCGGTATCCTCGCCGTCATTGCGTTGCTTGAGCAAGACATTAAGACTGGTGCCGTCGGAAAGTTCAGGGAATAAGACGGTGACCTGGACGGTGAAGTTTTTCTGGTCAGGGAAGGCCTCGGTCGGAATCCCGAAATAGCGGTCGCCGCCGACGGTGACGGTGCCGTCCGCAGCCCGGGTGGCACCGTGGTTGAGCTCTTCGGGAATCTTGTCCTTTGCCTGGTCCCAGAGCGGCACCTGCGCCGAAAGCGAGATAACAAAACCAAGGAGGCTAGCGCAGAGGAGTATTTTTTTCATATGGTAGTGGGGTTCAAGTATGTCGAAGTTACATAATTTAGACAACCTCTTAAAAGGAATCGGTTCGGAACGGCGATGCAGGCAGGCCGGTTGTGTTGAATAGGTTGCAGACGGGGTTATCCGCCCATGCGTAGCGCACGGCAGACGGCTCCGTCACGCCAGGGCTTGAAACGATGACGTCCTCTCCGACAATTTTGGCCTCGGCCGGGAGGAATGTCCGGTCAGCGCCGCAGATGACAAAGCCTTTGAGAACTCCATCGCCTTTCGCAACCATGCCGTCGCCAACATGCGTGAAATGAAGGCGCATCGTGCCGTTCTCGATCTTGGCCGAGTCAATGACTGGCCCGGACCATTCCCCCTTCACCCCATAAACATTGGCGAGGGCGTTCAAGGCGACTCGATAGCCGACATCCTGCTTGTTTTTAGGATGACAATCGTTGGCTTCACCGAGGTCGATCGTCGTGACCACTCCTGTATGCGGCAACCGGAGCGCGCGCGTCTGCGCATCCCGTAGCTTGGCCCATGAGCTTTTCTCATCGTAGGCGCTGGGCTGCCGGTAATTAGGAAGCTGGACGATGAGGAACGGGAAATCTCCAAGGCCCCAATACGATCGCCAATCCTGGATCAGACAGGGGAGTATTTTCTGGTAGAGTTCGGGAGCAGATTCGTTCGATTCGCCCTGGTACCAAACCGCTCCGCGCAGGGCAAACCGGGTGAGCGGCGAGATCATGCCGTCAAAAAGCACTGAAGGCGCATTGCAAGTCCGCGGACCATAGTTGCACTCAACGGCATATTTCCAGAATCCGTCGAGGGGGATCGACGGGGAGTCCGGCAACGAGGGGCAAGAGATCGCCATGACCTCGGCTGGACCGGTCATCCCACCGTCGAAAAAGTCGCTATGAACGCGCACCGCAACCACGTTAGGGCCCTTTCGGGGAAGCGTGCCTGGCACGCAGTATTCGCGGTTCGCCCGGTAGGCTAACGGGTTGGTGTCCATGCCAAAACCTCCCGCTTTGACATTGTTAAAATACGTCGTGTCGCTCTTGTCCACAGCTCCGACCGATATTTTCAGTTCGCGGCCCAGCCATTCCGGAGGGAGTTCGACGGTTTTGCGAAACCAGAGAATCCCGCTGAAATCCAATCCGTGCTTCTGCCATTGCGACGGGAGAGCCATTTCGCGCCAATCGCCCTTCGGAGGAGAAACATCTGCCCAGCCGATGGGGAAACCTCCATTTTTGATGTCCGCCGTACACTCCGGCGGCAGTTCATAAAGCCCCGGCTGGGAATGCTTCTTCGCGGAGGCAAGATTCGCTTCCCTCGCAGCCAAGGCGGGAGCGAGCGCAGGAATTTTCCGCAGACTCGCGACGCTGGTCCAGAACTCCGCGTAGGTTCCTCCCCAGGACGAGTCGATCAGCCCGATGGGCACGCCAAGCTCCTGGTGCAGATCGCGGCCAAAGAAATAGGCGACCGCCGAAAATGAGCCGACTGTTTTGGGCGAGCAGACCTTCCACTGAGCCCCCTGCATTTCCTTGAGCGGCGAGTAGCTGGGGATGCGTGGAACCGAAAGGAGACGGATCGCAGGGAACTGCGCGTCGCTGATTTCCTTATCCGCGTTCGCGGCAGCCGAGACCTTCAGTTCCATGTTCGACTGGCCCGAACAGAGCCAGACTTCGCCGACCACCACATTTGAAAGGGTGATGCTGCTCTTGCCGGTGACGGTCAATTCGGCAGGTTCCGTTGAGGCAGTGAGCGGATCAAGCTTGACGAGCCAACTCCCATCCTTCCCCGCTTTGCCCTCTTTGTGCTGCCCCGCGAATGCGACCGAGATCATCTCGCCGGGAGCGGCCTTCCCCCAGACCGGCAGCACCACGCCCCGCTGGAGCACCATGTTGTCAGTAAATGGAGAACCTAAAGTCACATCGGCATGGGCACCGGCAGCGGTCGAGCAAAGAAATATTGATGACATAAGTTTATTGAGCATGTGAAATGTTTCTTAAGGTCGGATCCAGAGAGAGGGCATGTTATTTCTACGGTTTGGTTGTTGGCAGTGGAGGTTTGATCGCGTTGAGGAACAAGTCGCCTGGCTGATAGACTTTGCCCTCCGTGGATAATTTCCAGTCATCGGTTCGGAACGGCAGAGCCGGAAGCCCGGCCTTATTGTAGAAGTCGCATGCGATATTGCCGCTCCAGGCGTAGCGCACGGCTACGGGTTCCTTTACCGTTTCGCAGGAAACGACAACAGAATCTCCTTCAATCCGGGCCTCCGCCCATTTCCAAAGCCCGTCCTGCCCGGCAATCGAAAAGTTGCTCAGCATCTTCGGGTCGGTTGGGTTGCGAGAGACCAGGCCGCCCCCCAGGTGATCGAATTGCACCACGATCTTCGCCCCGTCGACCTTCATGCTCTTAAATGCCGGTCCGCTCGATTCGATCTTTGCCTCGTAGGTCTTGGCCTGTGCGACCAGCCCCAACCGGCGGCCGACTTCTTGTTTGTTGAGCGGGTGGATAAAGTCGGGCATCCCGATGTCGATGGTGACCGCCATTCCGGTATTAGGGGTGGAGAGCGTCATCGTCTGCGCCTCGCGCAGTTCAGCCCAACTGTCTTGTTGCTTGGGTTGAGTGGGGATATCACCGAATCCGGCGAGCTGGACAAAATAGAACGGGAAATTGCCTTCGCCCCAGCGCTGCCGCCAATCGGCGATCATCGCTGGAAAGAGGCTGCGGTATTCCACGGCGCGGTCGGCATTGGATTCCCCCTGATACCAGATCGCCCCGCGGATGGCGTAGGGGATGATCGGCGCAAGCCCTCCATTGAAGAGGCCGGATGGCTGAGGTTTGGGGGCGAAATTCTGGTAATCTGCGTTCTCCAGGGTAAGGAATTCCGGGTTCAGGCAGTATTCGGTCACTGCGGCGAATTGGGGGAAGTGGGAGAGAGCTTCGAGGCTGATCCATTGCTCGGCTTGGCTGCTGGAGCAAGCGGATTGGATGATTCCAACGGGAACCTTCAAGGTCTCGACCAGGTGACGCCCGTAGAAGTAGCCGACGGCGGAGAACTTGTTTACGGATTCTGGCGAACAGGTTGTCCATCCCGAGCCAGGCACGTGCGTGGTCGGGCGTCCGATCGACTGCCGATCGACCAGGCAGAGACGAAGGAGCGGGTGGTCGGCATTTTTTAATTCCTCCTCGTAATGATCCACGCCCGGATATCTGCGCCTGGCAGGAGTGTCCACGTTGCCCACCGGCATTTCCATGTTCGATTGGCCGGACGCCAACCAAACCTCGCCGACCAATACATCGTTAAACGTGATTTCGTTTGTCGCAGTGGCGATCTTCAGCGCGAGCGGTTCGGCGCTCGTTGCCAGCGGGTCGAGCCGAACCATCCATTTGCCGTAGAGCCCGGCTTGGGTGGTTTTGGTTTGACCTGCGATGCTGACGCTGACTTGGTCGCCTGGAATGGCGGTTCCCCACACCGGCACCGGAATGTCGCGTTGCAGCACCATGTGATCGGAAAAAATCACAGGCACCTTCAATGTCACCGGCGGCTTCGGCTGGGCTGGCTGTGGCGCAGCCGGCAAATTGGTCTTCGTGAGATCCTGGGCCTGTAACGAGGTGATCGCCAGCAGAACGCCGGTGACGAGAAGATAACGGGGGGCATGGAATCGGAAAATTCGGTTCATAAATAAATTTCTGTGAGCAGCATGGGCGTCAGCGAGCATTCGCCAGGGTTTGAAGCGCGGTGGGCAGCAGGCGTGAGGAATGAAATTCGTAGCACCCGCTTTGGATCTCGTAAACCGATGCCCCGGGTTCTTTGCGCAGGAATTTCACTCCCTCAGACTTCTCGGCTGGCTGGCCGCTCTCGGTGATGACCGAGCCCTCTGCGGCGGGAACAAAGACCGTCGCGGTCGTGTTGGGCGGGATTGTGACGGCGAGAGTGAGCTGGCCGTTGTGCGTGCGCCAGCGCGTCTCGATCCGTCCCCGGATGCTGTCATAGCGTGTCTCGGCGTAGGTCAGCTTCGGGTCGATTTGCGGCGCGATGATGATCTTTCCATAGGCGGGGCCTCCGCTGCGAATTCCACCGATGTTTTCCACCATCCATTGATAGACCGCGCAGAACGCAAAGTGGTTGAAGGAATTCATGCCGGGATCCGCCTCTGGCAGCACCCCATTCCACCGCTCCCACATGGTCGTTCCGCCGCTCTTCAAGAAAAACCCCCACGAGGGATAGGTGTCATTGTGCAAAAGTCGAAAGGCGACATCGTTGCGGCCGACCGTGGTGAGCGCGTTCATGAGCTCCTTGGTACCGTGAATTCCTGTGGAAAGATGGCCGTCGCGCTCCTCGATCGCTTGGACCAGGTGTTCCCCTGCGAGCTTTTTCTTCTTCTCATCGAGCAGGCCAAAGGCAATCGCCATCACATACCGGGTCTGCAGGCCACCTTTGAGTCGGCCGTCCTCGACGACCCCGTCCCCGGCACGGTCGGGGGCTTGGGCTCCGGGTTTCAGCTCGCCCCCTTTGATCAGGCCCTCCTCGGTGACGTATTCTTTGTTGAAAGCCGTTTGAATTCGATCGAACAGCGCATGGAACTTTGCCGCATCTTCCGGCTTGCCGAGTGCTTCGGCGGCCCGCGCCATCAATTGCGTGCTGTAGGCGAAATAGGCCAGGCAGAACACATCCTTGGGCGTTCCGGCCGATACGTTCAACCAATCGTCCATGATTTTAAGATCCGCAGGCGGGACGAGTTCCGGTCCGAATCGCTTCTCGCAGTAATCGATGAAGCGGACCATGTCCGGATAAGCCGATTCGAGGGCGCGGAGATCGCCGTATGTCTCGTAAAGGGTCCAAGGGCAGATGACGCCAGCCTCCTCCCAACCGGGGCTGTTGCATCCAACGCGGGCGGGTGCCGCTGCGGGAAATTGACCGTTCTTGTGTTGAGCGTCGGCAATATCGACGAGCCACTTGGTAAAAAACGCCTGCACGTCGATATTGAACAGGGCCGCGCGCATGGAAATCTGCGCGTCGCCCATCCAACCGAGGCGCTCGCTGCGCTGCGGGCAGTCGGTGGGAATATCCATGTAGTTGCTGCGCAGAGTCCAATAGATCGCGTTGCCAAGCTGGTTGAGCATCGGATCGGAGCAAGTAAAGCTCCCTGCCTTGGCCATGTCGGTGCTCAATGGCATGCCGACAACCGTGTCGGCATCGGGCTTTTTAGTAAGCCCGGTGACCTCGATGAATTGGAAGCCGTGATAGGTAAATCGCGGCTGCCAAGTTTCGATCTCGCCGCCGCCACGGCAAGTATAGGTATCCGTGACTCGCGCGTCGCGCAGGTTGCCCGTGTAGAGGGTGCCATCGGGATTCAGGCGTTCTCCATAGCGCATCGCAATCTTCTGGCCGGGATCGCCCTTGATTTTGAGCCGGCCCACGCCCGCGAAGTTCTGGCCCAGGTCGAGGATATAGACACCCGGTTTCGGTTCGCTGATCGACTTGGCCTTAAACTCGGCGAGGTCCCGCACCGGTTCGCCCGGATGCGCCTCGATCTTGGGGTTCAACGGCGCCCCAACATCCACGCCAGCCCATGCGTGGTCGTCAAAGGCAGGTTCGCTCCAATTCCCGGTTTCGGCTTGGGCATTATAGGTTTCGCCCATCAGGAAATCTGCTTCCGATAACGCTCCCACGGCAGCCTTCCAGGCCGGTGCCGTCGCAACCACGACGCTCGAACCATCTGCGTATTCCACGTGAAGCTGAACCTGCACCCGAGGGTTTTCCCCGTAGCAATCGCGGGCGTTGAGCACGTGTCCGCTATACCAGCCATCAGCAATCACCGCGCCAAGGGCGTTAGCACCTTGCCGCAGCATTCCGGTCACATCGTAGCTCCGTGAGTAAACCCGCTTGTGATAATCCGTCCATCCCGAGGTGAAGTAGTCGTCGCTCACGCGTTTCCCGTTGAGATAGACATCGGCCAGACCTAAGACGGCCGTATGCAGCGTCGCACGCTTGACTTGCTTGTCCACTTGGAACCCCGTGCGCACTTGCACGGGCGGCGGCAAGAACAGAGAATCCTTTTTGACCTCCTTGGCGTCCGCTGGACGAGCGGCTTCGGTTGCGGATCGCGGGGCATCCCAGCCGATCCATTGCGCCTGCCAATCTTCAGGTTTCAGCAGGCCCATGAACCATGAGGCCGTGGGGCTCCAGGTCGAAGGCTTGCCGTTCTCATCCCAGGCGCGCACCTTCCAAAAGCAACGCTCCTCGGAGACTAACGGGCTTCCGGCATAGGTGATATTGAAGGTGTCGGCGGACTCGACTTTGCCGCTGTCCCACAAATTGCCTTGATCCTTGGCCAGCTTGTCTGGCGATGAGGCGACGAGAACTTGGTAGGCGCTTTGCCTGGCCCCGCGCTCTGCGGACTGGAGGATCCAGCTCAGGCGAGGGGAGGGGACATCAATCCCAGTCGGGTTGGTGCGGGCTTCACAGCGGAGGTTCTCAAGGGTGGTGGAGGCATTCATAATAGTTGTGTTGAGCGATAAAATGGCCATGCAGAGCGAAATGCTTGATGCTTTCACTATAGGGATGTGGCGATTGCTGCTTAGTATTTTAGGGCGCCACGGCGCTGAACGGTCACCGGGCCCAGCATCCCGGCATCCAGAGCGGCGTCTTCGGGAGCCTGAAACCATTTCCAGTTGTATCCTTCGTATTGGGTGACCGCGTTCAGCACGAGGTTCCCGACACGCACGCGAATCGTATTTTCTCCAGGGCGCAGCGCGCTGCCGATATCGAATTGGAACGGGGCCCAGAGACGGGCACCGACTGACTGGCCATTGATCCAGACTTCCGCCATATGCGTGACCTCGCCGAGGTCCAGGGTCTCGTTCCCCTCGACGTGATCCATTGAAAAAGAAGTGGTATAATCGACAAATCCCGAGAACTGTCGCAGATCCCACTTCAGCCAGGATTCGAGCGGGCGCGTGGCCCCGGCAAGGAGCCACTCCGGCGCGCAAAGTTTGTGCTGCGCCAGGTTCGGCTGGTCGGCGGAATCGACTTGAACATGCCACTCCCCGGCGATGTTCAGAACCTTAGTATCGGCAAGCTGCGGGGTTGGTTTCAAGGCCGGGCGCGCCGGATCAACGACCAGCCAGAAGGCCTCGTATGGGGCCAACGACAAGGAGACGCGAGCAACATCCTTGCCGTCCCTGCCGTCCTTTTCGTCACTGGAAGAAACTGCCCGTGTCTTGCCCGTCTCGCAGTCCCAGACGGCGGCCTCGCCGGAGGCCCCGCGAATGCGGATGACGAACTCATGCTGGACAGACTCATTGTTGGCGAGCCAGAGGAAACAGCGTCCGTTCACGTCCCTCCGTGAGGTAATGAGCGGGAACGCCCCGGACTCAAAGACGACGCCAGGCTCAAGACCCGGCGCGCCACCTGCGATCAGCGGTGCCAGCCCGTCTGTGGCAGAAACAAACGTCGGAGCGACCCGCAAGGCGTCCATGAGCGTCTTCATCTCTGGGTCGCCAATGCCATTTTCAGCCGAGGCGTCAGGAAGTGCGCCGAGCGCATAGACACGCCCGCCAGCTTGGGCAAAATTCACGATACGCCGAGCCACCGCCAGCGGCAGAAGCTTGAGCGGCGGCAGCACCAGTGTTGAGAACGAGAAGGTGCCATAGGCCAAAGCCGTGCCTTTAACTTCCATCTTCTCCACATAATGGCTGTCCGCAACGAGGTGGTCGATGCGGGCGGCGAACATGGATTGGATGGCCGCAGAGTAGGCAGCGTCGATTGCCGTGATCTCGCTGGAATGTGAGAACTTCACTGAAGTCTCATCCGCGATGTGAGACTGCGGCTGGGCGCGGTCGAAAAAGGAATCGCCGATGAGCGCCCAGACGCTGTCCATCGGGCAAAGGAGCAGCACGTCGGCCATGAGCCGTCCATGGTCGTTCACATGGCAGGCCCGCCGCGCGAAGTCGCTCCAGAGGTGGAAGTGGCGCCAATAAGGATTCCAGTCGAAGAAGTCCGGGGGATAGCTGGCCTTGCGGAGATCCCGGGTCGAGTTGACCCCGTGCGGGACCAAATGGGTGAGCCCCTGGGCGACAGCAGAGTTGGCCGCCGTCTTCAGATCCGCGGTCGTGAGGTGCCATCCTGCGATGCCGAGAATTTCGCACATGAACTGGCGGCCCTCGAATTCGCAGACCGACTGGGTCTCCTTGAAATAGCGCGGGTTATGGAGGGTCCGGAAGAGCGCATCCGTGCCTGGCATCGAATAGGAGCGCTGGGCCCCCATGAAATTGGAGACATAGGCGGCCTGGAGGAAAAGCCCTTCCTCCCAAAAGTGGCAGGTCATGAACAGTCCTCGCTCGCGACACCACTGATCCAGCGGGGTGAAGACGCAGTCCACATAGACACGTCCGACAACATCGAACCAGTCCCATCGCGCCTTAGCCCAGAGTCCCTCAGCATCCTCCTCGACCAGCAGGGGCATGCGCAGACGGATGTCCACGCCCTTAGTTGCCAGGTAGTCTTTGGCTAAGTCCGCCGACCATGCCAATTTGTGGCCGTAGCTCCCCTCGAGATCAAAGAAGACCCCCTGCATCGTTTTGCCAAAATGACGTGAGAACAGTTGCTCGTATTTGTCGTTCTCCAGCTTCAGCCAGGGTTTCGCGAGTCGCCGATCGAGGAAATTGATGGCATACTGGCAGACCTCGTGGTATTTGGCGAAGGCATAGACCCGCCAAGTGCCGCCATCGGGGGCTTTCCAGCGGCCGGGCTCGACGAGTTGCAAAGTCGAGGAGAGGATCCGGCTGCCGGCATCGAGGCGAGCCGCCACGGCGAAGAAGCAGTCCGGAACCTCGGCGGCTGCACCCTCGTGGACATCCTGAACCGTCCAGCATAAGGACTCGGATTTGAGTTCAGGGCAGCTTGGCAGCGGGCTGCCGCCGACGGGGAACTTGGGGTATTCCGGGTGATCGGGCAGCAGGTATTTGTCGGGGAAGCAGGGATCGCCCATGGTGTAGGTGACGCGCGCCCCAGCTTGCTCGGAGGCGTCGACGGCCGCTTGGAAGCACGCATACCAATCATCCGAAAGCCAGAGCGGCGTGTGGGATTGGTAATGGCGGACGTGAACATAGCCCGGATTCAATCCTTGGGATGCCATCTCTTTGGCCATCCTGGCAAAGTGCCCCGGGGACTTGAATTCCTCGGGCCCGCTCCAGAACCAAAATGCCTGCGGTGCGTAGGAAATATCCGGCTGGTTGAATTGGCCGTCAGGATTCGCCGCCGCCGGCTCGTTGAGATTGCCTGAGCGGTTGGAAAATTCTGTTTTCATTTTAATAGTGTGAGTTGAACCATGAAGAGCATGAAGAAACATGAAGGAAGGTGGCGGTCTGGGTAAGGGGCTGTTCGTCCTAACGCTTTCGGCATTGTCAGATGACGAGAGGGTTCCTTCACTTCGGGAAGCTCCACCGGGTCCACTGGGGATTGTCCAAAATTAATGTGTTGTTGTAATCCGCCGGCTTGTCATCTGGATCGGTGCGCCAGAATCTCGTCGGCAATGCCCAGTCGTCGGTGCGGAACGGCGCGGCGGGAAGACCTGTCCGGGCCGGGGCTACAGGTTTGTTGTAGAGGTCGCACTCCGGGTTCGCCGCCCACCCGTAGCGGACCGCCACGGGCGCGGGCACTTTGTCGCTGCGCACCACAACGGTCTCGCCCTCGATCGCCGCCTCGGCCAGATAGAATTTCTTGTCAGTTCCGGCGATGACGAAGCTGGGCAGGATGCCATCCTGCGCCAAGAGGCCGTTGCCAACGTTCGAGAAGCTCAGGATGATCCGGTCGCCGTCGATCTTCATCGACTGATACATCGGGCTCGTCACGACTTTTTCGCCATACACCTGCTGGCGGGCGAGCAGGGCGAGCCGGTGCCCGACGTCCTGCTTGTTGGTGGGGTGGATGTTATTAGGCTCGCCCAACCCGACGGCGACGGCCATGCCGGTGGCGGGCAACGCCAGTGCCGCGCGCTGCGACTCGCGGACGAGCGCCCAGCTCCGTTCGTTGTAGGTGATCCGCGGGCGATCCTGGATGTCCTTGCCGAAGTCGGGCAACTGGACGAAGAGAAACGGGAAATCGCGGCCCCAGAGCTTGCGCCAGCATTGGATCATCGTCTGGAATTTCTTGGCGTAGGCGAAGCCGTCGCGGTCGTTGGATTCGCCCTGATACCAGATGACGCCCCGGAAAGCCATCGGCGCGAGCGGCAGCAAATCTTTCTCGTAGAGGAAGGTGGGGGCAAAGACATGTCCTGGTCGCTGAGGAATGGCGGCTCCCTGAGCTTTAGCTTTGGCGGCTTCCTCATACCAAGGGGCCAGAGATTGCTTGGCCGAATTACGGCACCAGTCGTAGTTTATGAGATCCAGCCAGTCGCCTTCAAGCACTGGGCGAAGTTGCGGATCGGCGGACAACGCCTCGCGGCTCGTCCACGACTCGGAGGGCGAGCCGCCGACCGCGTTGTTGATGAGGCCGACGGGAACTTTCTGGGTTTCGTTGAGTTCGCGCCCGAAGAAATAGCCGACCGCAGAGAACTCCTTGGCGCTCTCGGGACTGGAGGCGGCCCAGGTCGCCGTGAAAAACGGCTCGTTTCCGAGGAGGCGTTCCGTCTCTTCTTTGGTGTAAGGTTTGCCTGTCCATGTCGCACCTTTCATGTTGAAGAGGCGGATCAACGGGTGGTTGGCCTTCTCGACTTCCGCATACGAGTTGTTGCCCCCCTTGAGCATGAATTCCATGTTCGACTGCCCCGAGCAGATCCAGACTTCGCCCACCAGCACGTCGGCCAGCTTGAGCGTGTTCTCACCTTGGACGGTCAGTTCGAGCCCCTGCGCGCTGGTCGTGAGCGGATCGAGGGTGACGCTCCATTTGCCGTCCTTGCCCGCCTTGGTTTCGCGGGCCTGCGATTGGAAGCTGACTTTGACGGCTTCGCCGGGGTTGGCCGTGCCCCACACGGGGACAGGCATTTCGCGTTGCAGGACCATGTGATCCTGGAAGACGGGGGCGAGACTGACTTCGGCCAGCGCGGGGAGCGCGAGGGCCAGCATGGCAATCGCAAGGATGAGATGTTGCTTTCGGTTGGGTATCGGTTTCATGAGATGATGTTTTCGGTTGTTCCGGTGGATTCCTACTACCAGGTTAGAACCCATGGTGCCAGTAGGGGTCGTCTTTCCGGCCGACGTCGTAGAGGTAGGGCCGCTCGGCGAGCTTGCGTTTCTGCGTGACCTCGGGATCTTCGAAAATGATGCGGAACGGTCCCTTGCAGATCCCGCCGCTATCATTGAGATCGTGGAGCTGGACTTGGATCAAATTGGCGTTCGACCCGGGCTTGAACAACTCTTTCGGGATCGGGTAGCTCCGCCGCGCCTTGTAGTAATCCGTCGGATTGGTATCCTTGCCGGTGTGGCCGATTTTCACGCCGTTGAAGTAGGTGGTATCCTCGTCGTCCACCGCCCCCATAATCAGCACCGGCTGGGCATTTTCGGGCAACGGCTCATTCATCGTAAATATTCTCCAATACCAGAAATATCCGGTGAAGTTTGCCCAATCCGCGTGCTGCGTCTGGACATAGCCCGGCACGGCGACGCGGTGCCAGGGAAGCGTCGAATGGGTTCGGTTCAAATCCGGGCAGGGCGCATTGGGATCCTGAACGACAATCCCCTGGAAAGCGTGTAGCGACTCCAGGTCGATCGGGGCCAACATATTACTTTTTGTTGCCGCTTTAAAGACTCTCAGCTCCATCGGCGCGGCGACTTCGCCCGTGCTCCCGCGCATGCCCAGAGCTGCGTTGGTATCATAATCAACCCTCATCAGCAGTTCGTTCGGTCCTTTCTTAAACGCGCTGCCAGGAATCGAGTAGTCGCGCACGACGGTCGCGACTCCGTTGACGTCGGTTTCGGTATCGGTGCGGGCGACCTTCTCGCCGTTGACAGAGATGATGTTTGAGCCGCTGATGCAGCCGATGCCGAGGCGAACCGGAAGATCGCGCGGCACGTCCTTTTCGAGCACCAGCTCCCGACGGAACCAGAAGCCGCCCTTGACTCCCTTCCACTCCGGATAGTCCCGTTGCGGAGAGCCGGGTAGCTTGATGTCGCGCCAAGCCGGATCGTTCTTCGCCGGAGCCGCGTCCGCACCAGCCACGATCGGGCAAACCTTCCAGGCCCCGGACAGGTCGAGCGCGTAATCCATCTCCTCGCTCGCCTTCGGACGGGCGAGCAATTTGGGATCGTCCATCTTTGCACCCAAGTTCGTGAGGAGCGTGCGGATCATCCGTTCGGTGTAGCGTTTCGAATCCTTGAGCCAATGATCGCGTTTGATGTCGCCAAAGGCAGCCGGTTCGATCTGGCAGAAGACGTATTGTCCCTTGCCCCATGGGACGCTGGCTAAAATGCCCGTATCGAGAAGGAGGTTCGATCCCTCCACACTTTTCAGGCTGGCAATTTCGATGTTCCCTTTCCAGTAGAGGTCGCTGTTGCCAAGGCCCGCCAGAAGCGGGGCGGACGACTTTCCGATGAGCGTGTGGTTCACCGGGCGCTTGCTGGTTTTGACTGCAAAGGGAGTCCAGCCGGCGGCGAAGTCGTCTTCGGTTCTTGGCAGGCTGAAGACGGTTCCCCCCGCATTCGCAAAGGCGGCGATCGCGTCCTTCCAGCCCTTGAGCTGCTCGGCCGAACAGTCGCCCAGCACCAGGAGATCCCGGTCAGGCTGCGCTTCGGACGGCGCGGTGATTGACCGGGTTGGGATGGAGAGCTGTTTGAGCAAGTCGGCTCCCTTTTCGCCGCCGAGATAGACCACCTGCCTCCAGTTGGGTTTGGGCATATTCTCGGCCGTACGCACCAGGTTTTGCAGGTAGCGGGTTGCCTCGGGTGAGGCCTCGCTGCGCCCGCTCACATCCACCTGGTTGAAGAGGATCGTTCCGTTTTCGCTTTGGAGCTCCCAGGCTGCGGCATAATTATTGGCGTATCCGCAATCGAGCAAAGTCCGAAAGCTGCCGGTGTCGGGCTTGATGGCGACTACGGTGGCGACGTTATGGGTGTTCCCCCACTTCATCGGCCGGGTGTGCGGCTCGCCATCGTTCCATGTGTAAAGCCATGTCCCACCGTCGCCGAATTCCCCTGCGGCTCCCGGCTTTCCCTTCGAACGGGCGATCTCGTAGCCATCGGTTAATGTGGCCGATCCGCGCCAATACGTGAGGAGTCGGTCGGGAAGACCGTCAAGGAGCGTTGCCAAGCCCCCGCGGCCATAGGCTTCGCGTGGGGAGAGATACTCGGTGCGGAGCTTGAAGCGCTCGCGTAAGGCCGCCTCGTCCTGCTCGAGGATGAGGACGCGTTTGCCCTCGCGCATGAGCTTGGCAAGGTCAAGCCCCTCGGGGAGCAGGTCGAACTCGTAGTTGAAGGCGCGGCGCCCAAAAATAATGGTATCGAACGAGGTGAAATTCTCGTCGAAGTTGAGGAGCTGGAACTTCACGCCGGCAGCCTCCAGAGCTTTGGCAGAGTCTCCTTCGGGGTCGATCAAGGCCACTTTGCCTTGGTTGACGAACGGACGCGGAGCAATCACGTCGATGCTGCACGAGTCGGATCGCAACGGCTTCCCGTCCTTGACAAACGTGACCGAAAGTTTGCCCGACTGGTCGCCGCCAGCGGGAATGGTAGCCTGAATGGGAACAAAAACATCGCCCCCTGCGGGAATCGTCTCGGTTTTTGAACCTTCGGTCACTAACTTGCCTCCGAGTTCGAGCTTCCACTGACAGGTCAGTTCGGCGGGCTTGTTCGAATTATTGAGCAGCAACGCCCCGCGATTTAGGGTTTCGCCGGGGACAAAGATATGGGTTTTCAGAGTCGGCTTGTCCTTGGTTCCGGCCAGGAAACCAGTGACGGGGGCTTGGTATTCCTGATAGCACAAGTCGAGCCGGGGACCGCCGTTGCTGAAGAAAAATCCGAGCATTGCGAGATGGTTCGCCCGCCAGTTTAACACTTCTTCCCGGATGCGATCCTTCCAGATGACATTTTGCATGACGTCGTCCTTGCCGACATAGACCCAGGGATTCAGGGTCATCCGAATTTTTGCCAGGGCCACGTCTCGCGCAAGCGGGTTTTTGATCGTATCGATGACATTCTGTCGCTGCTGCGCGACCGCCTTCTCCAACGTCTGCAGGTAAGTTTCGTCCAGTGGTGTCCGGGCGTAGGCGTCATCTCCAAGGGTAATGGCAGACCACTCGGCAAAGCAGGGCACGCCGCCCCAGCCTTCGCCTTGAGAACAGGCGTCGGTCCAGTTCGGGAACATCGGGGCCGCCTGCTCCTCAATCAGAAAAGGCTTCGTCCCATGAGCGCGCCAATACTGGGTTCGCTCGATCATCTCCTGGATGGGCAAAAAGCCGGCATACTCGGTGATGTGCATCGTGTCGTTGATGCTCCCGGAGTCTTGAGCGCTCACCAGCCGGGTCGGGTCCCCTTGGTGGAGCTGGTCGATAATCCGGCGGCCGACCTTGAATGAGCGGGTCAGGACATCGTTGCTTGGCAGAGGCTCGTTCATCCAGGTGCCATTTTGAAAACAGGGATTATACATCCCGCCGTTTCCAGCCGTCTGGCCAGCGAGAACCCCGCGCTGGAAGAAAACTCCAGGATGGTTGCGTCTGACCTTGTTAGCGACGTCCAAAAGATGGACGACGCCGGCCCAGAACTTAGGATCCGATTCCTTGCCATTCTTGGCCATATCCGAAGGGGCGCTCTGGACAGCCTCCATGTGACCGCGTTCACCCGTGGCGGTTTTTCCAGCCTCATCGAGAAGGCGGGCATTTTCCTTCCCTTCGCCATCGTAGAAGGCACTGTAGCCGAATTTCTCGCACCAGCGGCTCTGCTCCGGAGGTTCGGCGATGGCACCCCCGGTGATGAAGAGCGACACGGGACGGCCGTTGATTTTGAGGTCCGGTCCGTTGCCGGTGACTTCCCGGAAGCCGAAACGCTCCGGCCAGAGGCTCGCCAATGTCTTGCCGCTGGCGTCGAGCAGCACGGCATCCAGATCGTAGAGATACGGGGCGTTGAGATCCCAGAGAACGGGACTTTCCCATGCGGTGGAGATTTCTACCGTGTCGTTGGCGGACATGGCGGTAAAAGTGGTTTCAGGGAGCGCCTGGGCAATCTGCCCGGCTGCGGAGGCTGCGGACTTGATCCGGTATGACTTGCCCGGCGACAGGTTGGAAAACTCGAACACGGTCGTGAGCTGTTTCTTGGCGACCGAAGTTCGGATGGCGACGCCGTCGATCCGGGGTCCTTTGGCCACGGGGAAAAGGCGGACATCGCCGGTGAGCCCGCGAACTCCGCAATAACGCGGCACTTGGAATTTCTCGCCGATGCACTCGCGGGCGAGACGGAAGTAGCCGGAAACAGGTTCGGCCTGGACGTGAATGGCGAGGTCGAGCGTCTTGCCGGGAGTGACAAATGATGTGAGGTCGAGGTCGCCGCCGGGCCATTCGACCGTCCCCGCGCGTTTGCCGTTGGCGAAGACGGTGGCGATCGTTTCAGGCGCTTCGATTTCGAGCAGGATTTGCTGCCCTTTCCAAGTGGCAGGAACTTCGACCCGCTGGCGATACCAGCCGGCGTGATAGGTCCGGCCAATGTTGAAGTGGTTTCCAAAATTAAGCCACGGGCCGCGCAGCGGCGTGGCCTGCGACCAGTCGGTGGGAGGAGTATTCGGAACGGCTAAATCTTCCTTCGTTGGACTGTTGGCCTGCGCCAGCCCACCGCTCAGAAACTCGTTCTTGCCGATGGGGAGGAAGTCCCAAGGACGACGGAAAAGCTCGAGCGGCTTTTGGGTGCTTTGCGCAAAGGACGGGTTGATAAATTGGAGGTTGATTTTGCGCCGGGTGGTATCGGTCGGGCGGCCGGCCTCCTGGTAGCGCGTCTCCAGCCAGAAGTTACCCGAGCGGGGCGGCGTGGGCAGCTCGACGCTGAACTTTTTACCCTTCTTCCAGTCGATCGTTGCATTGGCGGACACAAGCGTCTCGCAGCGGCCGTCGAGCAGGACGACGTTCACCTCCCCGGAATCGGCCCGTGCGCCCTTGGGATCAAGCTCCAGATCGACTTTAAGCTTCTGTCCGGGGTTCAAGAGAACCTGGCCGTATGGCTGGTCGGGAAGGATGTTCTGAACAGGATTGGGACGAAAGCTGTCGGGATTTGAGTCATAGACGACCTCGTCAACAAAAGGGAGGTTTTCAGTTCCGATGCTCGCAATGGAAAGATATTTATCCGGCGTTTGGAACGCGGCGTGCCCGTCGATGTAGATCGTAAACGGTCTGGGTCCTTTGCACGCAGGGCTTACAATATCAAACCGGGTCCAGCCCCCGTGATTGGGCGCGTCGTTGAGCGCATGATAGCGGGAGGTCGGTGATTCTCCTGCGGTTGCGAGCCTCCAGCCATCGTTAAAGCGCCTCAACTCCACGCCGAAGTTTTTTTTCTTGCCATCCACTTCTCCGACAAAAGTCAAATAGATTCGGTGCAAGTTCCGCTCGATGACTTCTTCAAACGTATCGTCATAGGCCCAAAAGCTCAGCACTCCCTCGTTCCAATCTTTTGGGAAACTGGCGCTGAAGCTGGTCGTCTTCAATGCCCCCGCCCCGGCGGCGGTCTTCGTCGTCTCCAACAGTGCCGAGGGATCCTTGAATTGCGGATTGAACTGGCGGATCTCCTCCGGCGAGTCGAAGTGGTAGGCGATCGTTTCCGCCTTGAGCGGCACGGACAAGGTTGAGGCCAATAGGACAATGGAAGCAAAAGTGTTTTTGTTGGTCATAAAATAGGTTGAGCGTTTTGGATGGTGCAGGATCGACATTACAGGTCGAGCATGTTCCGGTAAAGCGCGATCTCGTGGTCGAGCACATGCCGGACCTGGCGGAGTTTCCACTCCAGGTGCGGCCGATCGCACATGTAGTCCATGGTGGGTTCCCAGCCGAGCCGTGAATCGCCTTCAACCAGCGCGATTGTGGCCTCGGCATTGGCCAGCTCGGCTTGGGCGACGGTGACCAGCGCATCCAGGATCGCATGTGCCTTCTGACGATTCTCCTCCACCAACAGCCGCTGGTTGAGCCGCCACCATTCCTTCACATGGATAGTGGTGCCCATGGTGTTGGCCATGAATTGCGCCAGCAGATCCTGTCGCGCACCTATCTCACGTTTCTGCTTCGGCGCGGCCCGGATGGCCTGCCGCATTTGCACAAGCCCATGTTCCAGAATGGCTTGCGCTTTTTGGTAGGAACGGATTTCCACGGCAATCCGTTGCGGCCCTGGCGACTGCTGCGCGTTTTCATAAGGATGATAGAATGTCTTGACGATGGAGTTTCCACCATGGTGCGCGAACGGCGGCGAGCTCATCACCAATTCCTTGCTGGCGAAAGTGCGCGTGATGTCAGGATGAAAAATCAACGGATAGGACGGGCCGATGCGGTTCGGCCCGTACTGGTCTTCGTTGGTGGGGATGTAATGGGTGATCGCCTCACTCCAGAGCTCCCAGGCATTGAGGGCGTGCGGCGCGCCCCGGATCCCGAAGTCACGAACCGCGATCCGCCGAAGCGTTTCGGCACTGGACGGCGAGCCGCTCCAGAAATTCCATTTTGCGAGCTCGGCGATAAAGGACGGATAGAATCCATATTGATGCGATTCCATGAGACCCGACAGCCCCCATTTCCTCCTGGCCTCATGCATGGCCGCATGCCGCTTTGCCCACTGGAACGGAAACGGTTCATACGGTGTCACTCCGAAATCCCAGGTGCAACCGCCGGTATTGGTCATGGCGTACAGCCGCAGCCCTTTTTTGCTGGCCGCGGCCGCCTCGCTCTTAAAATATTTACCGGGCCCGGGATGGGAGATGGTGTAGTCCATCACCGGATTGACCACATCCTCATGCCGGATCTGGTCAAACATTTCAAATGTGACCAGGAGGCTGATATCCGTGGGCAGGGACGCAATCAGTTCCAGCCGTTCCTTTTTAGGCGCATAGCCCCAGTTGTAGGTCCAGAACACGATATCCGCCTGCGGGCTCCATTTCCGCACCACCGTTTTTACCATGGTTATCCAGTCGGCATAGTCGTTGCAGGGCCACCAGCCCGGACTCGGCTTGTCCGCCGGAATGCCGTCCACCGATTTCGTCCAGGGGCGCCGCGTGGTCCGCTCGTCCCGGCTGGGAAACTCGCAGGATTCCCCGACAAGGACAATCCCCTTGGCCTCTGGACACGCCTGGAACAAGGCGCCGAAGGCTTGATCATAAGCCGCCTCGGCATCTGCATCGTCCGGATGTTTCCAGCATTTCAAACAACTATAAAAATAGACGTGCAAGCCATAGCGTTTGGCGCGGCGGACCAGGTCATTGAAATCCACATAGCCGCCTGGGGTGCAGTTAACACCGGTGGCCACCAGCAAAATCGCATCCAGGCCGGCATGCGCGATCACATTCAAATGGGAATCCGGAAATTGGTCGAAGCCCCAGCCCGAGTGCGTCATGCGCGGTGAAAACAGCGGTTCCCTGACCGTTTCGCCAATCACCAGAAACGGCGCCTCGCGGAAGTTCATCACGTCTTCGAGATAATACGCGCCTTGAGCGGCGCCCCGGTCGTCAACTCCGCAGACCACCACCTGCGCTGCGACGGTCGTAATCCGATAGCTCCGGGCGGTCTTCAAGCCCTTGCCAAAACGCGGCAACGCTTTTTTTTCGCACAATATCACGCAGTGTTGTTCCTTGACCAGTGCCGCCGCCGGTTTTTGAATCAGCAGGGTTGACATGCCCATGCTGGTAAATAAGTAGTCTTGCAGGTCGTTTGCCGCCTGCAGGATCACCTCCGACCCACCCGCGACCACGCCAATACTCCAGCCCTCCCGCAGGGAACACTCGTTCGCGAGCGGTTGAATGCGGTGATCGCGCCTGCCACGCTGATGCACCATGTCCATGCGCCGCCGGAAGGCGTAACGTTTCTCAATAGCGGGGAAAAGTTCCATGCAGATTTCGTAACTATTCAGTACCTTTGACCTAAACGTCATGTTGCCAGAGGCAAGGCATGGGTTGCAAGCAGTTTGTCAGAGCTGGAAAACTTTCAAATATTTCAGGAATCTAAGAATCTTCTCCTTCTTCAGCAACTCTGAGGCGTACATTCCTCCCTCACATACCACTCCAGTAACTTCGCCCCGCGCAGTTCCACCCTGTCGGTCAACATCGCCAGCGCCTTTAGCGCCATGAACACCCACAACCCTCCCGTAAAGCACCTCTACATACACGAGAACTTTAGAACTTCCGTTCTTCTACCAATTCCTCGAATCCGGCACCGGCAGCCATGCTGATCCCTGTGCGATCGATTGCTGGCTGACCAGTCCCGGGAGTGTCATGTCCATGGCCTCGTGGATACCGACAACTGGTGCGCGGCTGCCCTGGATCGCGTCGATAAAGTCGAGGATCTCAAAATAGTCGCCTCCGCCGTGACCGGCCTTTGCAGCTGTTTCGCTCGCTTTCCGCCACATCTCAGGCATGTATTTGTCCGCCAGTTCGGCAACGGATTGGAACGCATCCAAGTCTGTCCAGTTGACGTCCTTGCTGATTTTGCGCAGCCATATCTTGCCCTTGTCATATCCTCCGCGAGAGGATTCGTAACAGCCATCCGTACCCTGCAGCTGATAGTTTGATGCAGCATGCGGCCGATCGGACAGCATATCCACACGAATCTTGATCAGTGCTTCATTTTCCGTCTTGCAAAGCATGGTGCTGGAGGCCTGACAGTAGGGCTTTCCCGTACCGTCGACGTGGCGGACGCCGGTGCCTTCGCAGCAGACGCGCTTGACCCGGTCTCCGGGCATCCATTGGAGGATCGGTCCCAGGCTGTGTGTTCCGTAAGTGATGCCGTCAACCCCGGTCTGCCAGCGCCGCCGCCATGGGGTGGAATGCTCGTTCATGTGCTTGAGTTCGTGCAGATATTCGCCTTCGGCGTAGTAGGGGGTGCCAAAGAGACCCTGCCGAACCAGCTCTTTGACGATCTGATTGGGTTTAAAATAGGTGTAGTTCTCCGCCATCATGTAGATGCCCTTGCTTTCCTTGCAGGCAAGTACCAGTTCCCTGCATTCCTCGATCGATACGCCTGCGGTAACTTCTGATAGCACATGAAGATTGCGCTTCAGTGCCGCGACTGACTGAGGGACATGGCAATGCATCGGAGTGCCGATGATCACTGCGTCCAATTGAGATTTATCCAGCATTTCGGAGAAATCTGGATACTGCTCACGGGCGCCGAGCCGTTCACGGGCGGCGGAAAGATCATTCTCATTAATGTCGCAGACCGCGTGTACCGAGACATTGTCCAGTGCGTCACAGGCCGATTTGAAACTGGCTCCGCGCCCGCATGCGCCGACAATTCCGAGTTTGATTTTGTTTAAAGTTTTCATTTTCTATTTGTAGGTTTTTGGATCTTCGAAATTTGGCGTTCCGTTAACTAGTGTCGTACACGGGATTCCAATGGCTTTCAGAATATTCGGAGTTACGATCCTGCGGCACCCTTCGGTATTCGGATGCGCTCCGTCTGGCACGAGGAGGTCAAACTCCTTCCGATCTGAATTGAGAATTTTGAGCCATGCCGGATAATGATCAATGAGGAGGAATCCTTTTTCCTTGGCCGTATCTCTGTAGGTGTCGTTGAATTTCTCAAGTTCCGGCCTCCTTTCCGAATGGATGCCAACCATCGGGTTCATGACCATCAGGATGATTTCGCAATCCGGATTTTCCTTGAGAATGCGTGCGGCAATGGCCTCAATGTTTCCTTTGCATTCGGCAGGAGTCAATTTATAGTTAAAATAGGCGTCGTTCACAGAAAACTCTATAAAAACGGCATCCGGTTTTTTCGACAAGACCTGTTCCTGTAGGTTTTCAAGTCCCCATATGGAGCATTTTGCGCTGGCTCCGCTGTTAATCACATTGACGAGTCCCGGATACGTTGCATCAAGGGCATTCTGAAGTCCTGAAACCCAGGCTCCGGCGTCAGTCAGGCTTGTGCCATAAGCGACAAGCGTCTGCTTTTTTCCGTCCTTCAGGTTTTGTATGAAACGGCATGTTTTTTCAGGCTCCGAAACATTGGGCTCCGGCTGATGCTGAAACGCGATCGGAGATGCTGATTCCACATGGATCTCTCCGGCTATCAGGTTCCCAATCATCAGCGCGGCTGCCCAGATTCCAGCTAGAACGACTGTTTCTTTTGTTTTCATACGCACTTTATTTTTGATCTGATCTCAGACAGATAAAGGGGGTGGGCGTTTCCCTCGGCGCCCTTGGTGTGGCAGAAAGGATGCCGGGGGCGACACCCCTCCATGGATTGCGCTGACGCGCGGATCAGGGTGCTTGCCGCCTTATTACAAAACTTTTTGTAAACCTCCAGAATTCATTCGTCATTCTCATGATGTTAATTTTAGAAACCGTGATGCCAGTAAGGGTCGTCCGTGCGTCCGACGCTGTGTAGGTAGGGGGTCTCGGACAGCTCGCGCAGCCGGGTGGCTTCGGGGTCTTCGAATACGATTTGAATGGGCCCCTTGCAAATTCCACCTCCAACATTCAAATCATGGATCTGAATGGTAATCACATTGCTGCCAACTTTGAATAGATTTTGTGGTATCGGGTATACACGCGGCGCCTTCCAGTAATTATCAGGATTCGTATCTTTCCCGGTATGTCCGATCTTGATGCCGTTGAAAAACGCTGTGTCCTCATCATCCACGGCACCGACCATTAGCACCGGTTGTACGCCTTCCGGCAGAGGATCTTTGAGCTTGAACTCACGCCAATACCAGAAATAGCCTGTCATATTGCTCCATTCAACCCGCTGCGGCTGGATGTATGCGGGGGCGGCGAGTCTTTGCCTGATACTGTTATTCCAAGGTTGAGAAGCATCTTTGACGGCGTGTCCCCACCATTCCGTTGCGGACGCCAGATCAATCAGCGCGGGGATTTTCCCTTCGGTTTTCGTTTTATAGATTTTCAGATTCATGGGAGCAGATATTTCCCCGGTGCTGCCTTTCATTCCTAATGCTGCGTTGGTGTCGTATTCCACCATAAATACGAGCTCGTTCGAACCCTGCTTGAAATGTTTGGCGGCCACCGGATAATCGCGGACGACCGTGGCGACGCCGTTGACATCCGTCTCGGAGTCAGTCCGCGCGACTTTCTCGCCGTTCACGTAAAGGATATCAGAACCGCTGACGCGGCCGATGCCCAAACGCAATATGGCGTCGGCGGGCAATGCCTTGTCGAGGTTCAAATCGTGGCGGAACCAGAATGCGCCCTTGACTCCTTGCCATTCGGGATAGGCTTTCTGGGGAGAGCCAGGCAATTTGATCCCGCGCCAGGCCGGATTGTTCTTGCCAGGACAGACCGTGTCGCCGGGCTTGGCTGGGCAGACCTGCCAGTCGCCAGCCAAGTCAACCATGCGGTCAAGCTCTTCCTTAGCCTTCGGCGGGGACAGGAGCTTCGGGGTGGCCATTGCCACGCCCAGGTTGGAGAGCAATGTCCGGACCATTCGCTCGGTGTTGTATTTTGATGGTTTCAGCCAGTGGTCGAGTTTGATGTTTCCAAAGAACGATGGCTCGACCTGGCAGAGGATATAGCGTCCCTTGCCATGGGGAATCTCCGCGAGAATGCCGGTGTCAAGCCGGAGGCTGCTGCCCTCGGCCTTTTCCACGGACACGATATCGAGGTTGCCTTTCCAGTAGAAGTCGCTGTTGCCCAGTCCCGCCAGGAGTGGCGCGGCGGACTTGTCCACGAGCGTGTGGCTGACGGTTCTTTTCTTCGAGGTGACGGCGAAGGGCGTCCAACCTGCTGCAAAATCGGCCTCCGAGCGGGGAAGACTGAAGACCGTCCCACCGGCTGCCGCAAAGTTTGCCAGCGCATCTTTCCAAGCTTTGAGCTGTTCCGGGGTGGCATCACCCAGGACCAGGATGTCCTTGGACGGGGCGGCCTCGGACGGGGCGGCGATTTTGCGGAAGGGGACATCGAGTTGTTTGAGCACTGCCGCGCCTGTGTCGCCGCCGAGGTAGGCCGCTTGACGCAATTCGGGCTTGGGGGCGGTCTGTATGTGGCGGACGAGGTTCTGGAGGTAGCGGACGGCGGCGGGATCAGACTCACTTCTGCCGCTCACGTCAAGCTGATTGAACACGATGCGGGCCGCACCGTTTTCCAGTTCCCAGGCGGCGGCGTAGTTGTTGGCGTAACCGCAGTCGAGCAAGGTGCGGAAGTTGCCGGTGTCTGGCTTGATCGCTGCCACGGTCGCCACGTTGTGGGTGTTGCCCCATTTCATTGGGCGGGGATGTAGTTCTCCGTCGTTCCAGCGGTAGAGCCAAGTGCCGCCGTTGCCGAATTCACCAGCGCCGGGTTTGCCCTTCGCGCGGGCGACTTCGTAGCCGTCGGTCAATGTGGCTTTACCGCGCCAATAGTTCAGGAGGCGATCCGGAAGGCCCTCGAGGACTGTGGGGGAGCCGCCACGACCGAAGACTTCGCGTGGCGAGAGGTATTCGGTTCGGAGCTTGAAGCGGTCGCGCAAGATCTGCTCGTCCTGCTCCAATATGAGCAGGCGTTTGCCCTGTCGGGTGAGCTTGTCGAGATCCAGGCCTTCGGGAAGCAGGTTGAGCTCGTAATTGAAAGCGCGGCGACCGAAAATGATGGTGTCAAACGGGCCGAAGTCCTCGTCGAAGTTGACGAACTGAAATTTGATGCCGGCTGCCTTCAAGTCCTTGGCGCTGTCACCCTCGGTATCGACCAGTGCGATCCGGCCTTGATTGACAAAGGTTCGCGGGGCGACCACGTCGATATCGCAACTGTCGGAGCGCAGGGTTTTGCCATCTTTTATGAAGTTGGTCGTGAGCTTGCCTGAACAGTCGCCGCCCTCGGGAAGTTTGACGCTGATGGGCACAAAGACTTGGCCGCCCGCCGGGATGGTTTCCTTCTTGGTGCCGTCGGCGACGGTCTTGCCGCCGAGTTCAAGCTTCCAATCGCAGGTGAGCTCGGACGGCTTGTAAGAGTTGTTCAGCAGCAAGGCTCCGCGCTCGAGTGTTTCGCCGGGCGAGAAGATATGGGTCTTTAAGGTGGGCTGGTCTTTGGTGCCGGCGAGGAAGCCGGTGACAGGCGCCTGATACTCCGCATAGCACAGATCCAAACGGGGGCCGCCGTTGCTGAACCAAAATCCGAGCAGGGCGAGATTGTTGGCGCGCCAGTTGAGCACCTCGTCGCGGATGCGCTCTTTCCAGATGATGTTGTGCAGGGCATCGTCTTTATCGAAATATATTCCATTCAGATCGAAAGTCATTCGTATTTTCGCCAGCGCGACATCGCGTTCCAGCGGGGTCTTGGTGTTGATGACATTCTGCCGTTGTTGCGCCACCTCCTTCTCCATCCCCACCAGGAAGTTCTCGTCCAGCGGTGTCCTGACGTAGGCGGCATCACCCCGGGTGATCGCGGACCACTCGGCAAAGCAGGGGACGCCATTCCAGCCCGCGCCCTGCGAGCAGGCATCAGTCCAGTTTGGGAACATGGGGGCTGCCTGCTCTTCAATGAGGAATGGTTTGGTTCCGTTGGCGCGCCAATACTGCGTTCTCTCGATCATCTCCTGCATGGGCAGGAACCCGGCGTATTCGGTGATGTGCATCGTGTCGTTGATGCTTCCGGAGTCCTGGGCGGTCACCAACCGGGTGGTGTCAAGCTGATGCAATTTGTCCAATATGCGGCGGCCGACCTTGGCGGCACGCATGGAAACATCGTTGCCCGGCAGAAATTCGTTCATCCAGGTACCGTTCTGGAATAAGGGATTATACATGCCGCCGTTGCTGTACATGCTGCCACTGAGTACACCGCGCTGAAAGAACACCCCGGGGTGGTTGCGTCTGATTTTGTTCTGATAGTCAAGCAGGCGGGTTAAGCAGCTCCATAACTTGGGATCCTCTTCTTTACCGTTTCTGGCCATGTCCAGCGGGGGGTAGAGACCGTAATTGCTGTAGAATTCGCCTGTGGCTGTCTTGCCGGCCTCGTCAAGCAGACGGGCATTCTCCTTGCCGTCGCCCATGTAGAAGGAGCTGAAGCCGAATTTCTCGCACCAGTGGCTGTGATCCGGTGTGTTGCCTATGCTGTTAGCGGTGTGAAACAGGGTCACGGGGCGGCCGTTGACGGTGAGGTCGGGTCCGGCGGCGGTGACTTCCCGGAAACCAAAACGCTCCGGCCAGAGTGTGGCCAGCGGTTTGCCGTCGCTGTCGAGCAGTGCGGCATCCAGGTCGTAGAGGTATGGGGCGTTGAGATCCCATAGTACCGGGTCGGCCCATGGAGTTGAGATCTCAACGGTGTCAGTGGCGGATTTTGCTGTGAATTTGGTGTCGGGAAGTGCCTGGGCGGTCTTGCCCGCAGCGGAAGCCGCAGCTTTGATGCGGTAGGTTTTCCCCGGAACCAGATTGGCAAGTTCAAACACGGCGGTGAGTTGCTTTTTGGCGACAGAAGTCCTGATCGCTACGCCGTCAAGCCGTGGGCCGTTCGCCACCGGGAAGAGTCTGATGTCTCCGGTTAGCCCCCGAATCGGGTAGTAGGCCCCGAGCTGGAACTTTTCGCCGATGGTCTCACGAGCAATCTTTGCATAACCGGCAACCGGGTCGGCCTTCACGTATATTGCCAGATCAAGCATTTTTCCTGGGATGGCAAAGGCGGTCAGGTCCAGGTTGCCACCTGGCATTTCAACGCTACCGGCGTGTTTGCCGTTGGCAAAGACTGTCGCAATGGTAAAAGGGGCATCGACTTCCAAGATGATCTTTTGCCCTTTCCAGTTAGCGGGGACGTTGACCTGCTGGCGATACCAGCCGGCGTGGCAGGTGTAGCCGATGTTGAAGTAGCTAATGAAATCAAGCCAGGTGCCGCGCAGCGGCACGGCTTGTGACCAATCAGTCGGGGGCGCTGCCGGAACGGTCAGATCTTCCTGAGTTGGGCCTGATGCCTGGGCCGGACCGCCCACGACCGGTTCACTCTTGCCAACGGGGAGAAAATCCCATGCTTTGCGGAAGAGTTCCAGTGGTGCCTGGCTGCTTTGGGCGAATGCCGGGGAGAGAAACTGCAGGTTGATTTTGCGGCGTGTCATGTCTGCGGGACCGCCAACCTCCTGATATTTCGCCTCAATCCAGAAGTTGCCGGACCGCGGAGGAACGGGCAGTGAAATGGAGAATTTCTGGGTGCCCACCTGATTCCAGTCGATCGCAGCCTTGTCCGCAACGAGTGTCTCGCCACGCCCGTCGAGCAGAACGACGGACAGTTCGCCGGACTTCGCCCGCGCGCCCTTCGGATCGAGGGTGAAGTCAACATTCAGCTTTTCGCCCGGTTTCAGCAGGACTTGCCCGTAGGGATTGTCAGGCAGGATGCGCTGAACGGGGTTGGGACGAAAATTGGAGGGATCCGAGTCGTAGGAAAGTTCGTCAACGTAGGAAATTCGTTCCGCACCGACCCCCGCGATGAAATCGTATTTTCCGGCAGTGGTGAACGCCTTGTGCCCGTCGATGTAGACGGTGAAAGGCTTTGGCCCTGGACCGGCAGGGTTCACGATGTCAAAACGCGTCCAGCCCCCATGGTTTGGGGCATCGGGCAGCGGAAAGTAACGTTTGTCCTGCGACGGGTCGTTTATGTCGGCCCTCCAGCCCTCCGTGTAGCGTCTGATCTCGCATTTGAAGGTCGCTTTCTTCCCGCCATCATTTCGGACCAGGCTGAAATTGACATGCCGCCAGTTGCGTCCGACTATCTCATCGAAGTAGTCGTCATAGACCCAGAAACTCAGGACGCCCGCCGGCCACTCCTTGAAGCCCTTGTCGAAGTAGCCCCCCGTTTTGACACAGCCGGCTCCGGCGGCCTTGGTCTCCGTTACAAAGTTGGCGGCGTTGCCGGTCTCCTCCGCCGAGTCGAAGCGGCTGGTGATCGTTTCCGCCTTGAGTGGCAGGACAACGGTTGAGGCGAATAGGAGAATGGATAAAATGAAGGTTTTAGTGGTCATAAATATGAAATTGAGGGGCGATTCGTGTTGAGTTTCGGATCAGAAAAAAAACGTCAGGTTTTCCAATTTCATGTGGCCCACTCTGCACTTTCCAGACAGGCGCGCATTCCAATTCTTGCTACCGTTAGGCTTTTCTTGCGGTGGTGGATCAGGGTCGTGACAGCGATTGATGTGAGCCCGTGGGCGTCCGCGCTGCTACGGATCCAAGGTTGCCCCAAGCCCTTGTTTGACGAAAAACAGGAATTTTATTGACGAATCCGTGATTTGCCGCTGAATCACTGCGTTGCAAAATCTGCATTTATTCTCCATGAAACTTGCCGCTCTCTTTAGCGATCACATGGTCCTTCAACGGGATATCCCGATTCCTGTTTGGGGCTGGGCCGAACCCGGAAGCTTGATCACCGTCGAAATCGCTGGCCTGAGCGCAAAGGCAACGGCCGGAGCCGACGGCAAGTGGCTTGCTCGTTTGCCTGCGCTGGCAGCAGGCGGGCCGCATACGATGACGATCCAGGAGCATGGATCCACTCCGCTGGTTGTCTCCGACGTGCTGGTCGGCGAAGTTTGGCTCTGCTCCGGACAGTCGAATATGGAGTTCCCGCTTTCGGGAGCGAAGAATGCCACCGCGGAAATCGCGGCTGCCAATTACCCGAGCATCCGCCAGTTCAAGGTTCCGCAGACTGCGGATGCCAATCCCCGGAGCGACACCCAGGGAGCTTGGGAAGTCTGTACCCCGGATTGCGCTTATGATTTTTCGGCGGTGGCCTATTTTCATGGGCGTGAATTGCAGCGCCATCTGGATGTACCGGTCGGTTTGATCAATTCCTCGTGGGGAGGAACCATGGCGG
This sequence comes from Verrucomicrobiia bacterium, assembly GCA_037128135.1. Taxonomy (GTDB): domain Bacteria; phylum Verrucomicrobiota; class Verrucomicrobiia; order Chthoniobacterales; family Terrimicrobiaceae; genus QYQL01. Next base: position 36,608 of record JBAXXD010000004.1, on the reverse strand, counting down.
AGGCCTGGACGAGCCGCGAGGGATTGCTGGCGGAGCCGTCCCTCCATGCCATGGTTGCGGATTTCGAGCACGTGCTATCGAGCGAGGAATCATTGAGGGAATGTCGCGAAAAGTTCGTCCATTGGGACCAGACATACATCAAGCGAATCTCTCCTCCCAACCTGGGTTTTGAGCAGGGTTGGGCTGGGCTCGACGCCAGCCCGGAGGGATGGGGTCACATCAATGTGCCCGGCCATTGGAACCGTTCCGGAATGAATTTCAGCGGCGTCGTGTGGTATCGCCAGGAGGTGGACGTTCCCAGCGCTTGGGTCGGGCAGGATCTCCAGTTGAGCATCGGTGCCTGCGACAAGGCCGACTGGACGTATTTCAACGGCGAGTTCCTGGGCAGTCTCACAATGGATGACACCCCGAATGCCTGGAGTACTCCGCGCACATACACTGTGCCCGGACGTCTGGTCAGAGCCGGGAAAAACGTCCTTGCCGTGCGTGTTTACAGCCACATTTACGATGGGGGCATGACCGGACCGACGGATTTGCTTTTTATCAAGCCGGCGGCGTCTTCGCAAGCCGAAGCGATTTCCCTGGCTGGAACGTGGACCTGCCGGGCCGAGCATGATTTTGGAATCGTCCCGCCGGCTCCGCCTATGCCTCCGGGTCCAGAGAATCCCAACATGCCCTGGGTCTTATACGCAGGGATGATCGCGCCGTTGGTGCCTTATGCCATGCGGGGAGCGATCTGGTATCAGGGTGAGTCCAACGAGGGCCGGGCGCACCAATATCGCACGCTTTTTCCGGCCTTGATCCGCGATTGGCGGCGGCTGTGGGGGCAGGACCATCTTCACTTCCACTTTGTGCAGCTCGCCAATTTCAGGACTCCCCCAGAAAAGCCTGGCGAGAGCCTCTGGGCTGAGCTGCGCGAGGCTCAAACCATGGCGCTCGCCCTGCCTGACACCGCGATGGCGGTCGCGATCGACATCGGCGAGGAAACCGACATCCATCCCACCAATAAGCAGGACGTCGGGCGGAGGCTCGCGTGGAGCGCGCTGTCGGAAATCCATGGGCTTGCGGACGTGACGCCATCCGGCCCAATCTACAAGAGCTGCCAGGTCGAGGGTGCGCAGATCCGCGTCGCTTTCGATCATCTCGACGGTGGTTTGGTGGCCCGAGGCGGCGCCTTGAAAGCGTTCGCCATCGCCGGAGCCGATCAAGCATTTGTCTGGGCTGACGCCCGGATCGAAGGTGACGCGGTTGTAGTCTCCAGCGAGGAAGTTTGCGCACCTGTGGCCGTGCGTTATGGCTGGGCCGACAACCCGCCATGCAATCTTTACAACCGCGCCGGGCTGCCTGCCTCGCCATTTCGCACCGACAACTGGGCCCCAGTGGGCCGCTGAATCGGAAGGCCTCTTGAGAGACCATGGCAATCGCACAAGTGGCTAAATATTCCACCTCGCTTCTGATGAGTTTAGCTCTTTCCTCGCCGTGCCCCACGGCGATGGCATCTGACCGTGTATCCCATGCGCAGGACGTCGCCACTGTCATCAACACTCCAGGGTGCGTCGCGTTATGGGACTTCGTGAAACGTGAGACTGGTGGCGCGCATCGTTTTATCGCGCATGTCCCTGAGGGCGCAACGAACGAATTTGCCCTTGATGCAGCGAACTATATCAAGGAGTTCTGGGGCCAGGGGCGCGCGGCTTCGTATGCTGATTTTCCGCTTCTCGGGCGCGGGCCATTTGGAGAGGCAATCCGCATTTGCAAGGAGGAGGATGCTTCGTTTCGTCCGTTCCTCTTCGTGCCGCGCGCACGATTGCATGACTCGCCAATCGACATCAAAGGAGCTGGCCAGTCGGTTACTGTCGTCGTGTGGGCCATTCGCGAGAGCGGAAATCACGCGCTCGCGGGCATCTGGCACGAGGGCACGGATTTGCAGGAGGTATCGACGGAAACCATTCAGAAGGTCGAACGCGGCCAGCGGCAATATGCGCTGTTTGCTGGCCTAAATAAGCCCGGTTCGGCCTGCGGGCATGTGTCGGAGAATGGCGCACAATCGTTCGGCGATAAGTATGCGTGGCACAAATCCAACTCAGGCGATCTTTCTCCCGCAGTGCCTGCGGATTCGCCCGCCGAAGTTCTCGATGTTTCGTGGCAATGTTTCGCAATGACCTTCGACCACGAGCGCCACGAGATCACCGGCTGGCTGAATGGCAGGGACACGTGCCGCTGGGACGAAAACGTAAAGAAAACTCATCCCTCCGTTTACAGCGCCTGGCTTCAAGGCAACCTTTCCCGCGAGCCCGGCACCCCCACCGGCAAGGATCCCTCATTCCCGAAGGACCAGTTCTACAACCCACCCGAAGACAATCTTGTCTCGACGAAATTGCTCAGCGAGACCGCCGAGGAGCGCGTCGAAGTGCAGGAGTTTCGTTACACCCGCATCAAAGTCACGCAGCGCAAAGCCGCCGATGGGACTTGGGCCATCACCTCCCGCGATCTTGCCGAAGTACGACTGAATCCCTGGTGGTATCGGCACGGCATCTATGCGCCTCAGGATGCGAAAAGCGGAGGTCCCTTCACCATCGGCCGCGTCATCCACAGCGGTCGCTCAGTCGGCTTTACCGGCTGGATCGGCGGAGTCGCAGTCTTTGATCGCGCACTGAGCGCTGAGGAGATGATCAAGCTCGCGGCCGTCGGACGCGCGGCGCAGATTTCAAGTCCGAAAAACTAAGCCGCCCGGCACACAAAGCAGCGGCCATTCTTTAGGCTCTACAAATCATTTTTACTTATTGCAAATCTGATCACAGAACATACTAATATCATGAGCAAATCAAAACCACCCAAGTCAACAACCCCTATAATTCTTTGGCATTCAGACCCCGTTCGGCCCGATGAAACCATCATCATTCAAGGTGAAGATTTTTCGGCTGACGCCGTTGCCGAGCTTGCGGCCATCCCTGATAGCGGTTCGGAGGGCGAGCCCCGGTGGGAGAAAGTGTCGCCGCTTCAGAGCAGCTCGCAGTCCCTGAAAGCGGTGATTCCGGCGAACTGGGCTCCTGGGTTATACCGGTGCCGGGTGAGCCAAAATCAAGCGGTTTCCAATGAAGTGATTCTTAACGCGCCCGATCTTTGGTGGATTCAAGGCGACGCAGGGCAGGCATCTGCGCGCCCCGGCGGGTGGCTGCGGGTTTTCGGCAAATGCCTGAATCTGGGAGTGGCCAGCCAAGTCGCCCTGGTTTCGTCCAAGTTCGAGAAGGTCGTTCTCACATTGGTCGAATCATCGGGTTACAGCTTGAAGGCCGAAATCCCTGCGGCATTGGAGCCGGGTGCTTACCAGGTTTTGGTGAGCAATGGAGCCGGTGGCGACGCGGGTTGGCGGCGCGCAGAAGATTTGGCGGTGTTGGATGCGGCCACGGCGGAACCGACCGTGGTCAACGCGCTCGATTTCGGCGCGGACCCCGAGGGCCGCAAAGATTGCACGTTGTCCATCGTGCAAGCGTTGGAACGTCTGTGCGGGCTTAATGGCGGAGTTCTTTATTTCCCCCGTGGCCGCTATCGGGTCGATTCGACGCTGCGTTCGGGGATGTGGATCAGCCATCCTTTGAAGGTGCCGCCCGGCGTGACGCTGCGAGGCGAAGGGATGCACCTGGTCAGCTTGTGGTGGCCCGACCAGAAAGATCCGCTTCCGACTCTCATTGAAGGGAGCTCGGATTTTGGCGTCGAGGATTTGAGCATCTTCACCCAGGGCAGGCATCGGAACATCATCAGCGGCGAAAGCAATGCTCGGATCCGTCGGGTGCGCATCCGGGCCAATTGTTATTACATGACGGGCCTCAATGGTCGCGCCCACCATGGCCGGGGCGTGGCCGAATTTGCTGGAGGAACGGCGCTCGAGTTTTCTGGCTCCCATATCGAGGTCACTGATTGCGATATTTACCATTCGGCGGCGGCATTTTCCCTCAAACACGTGCGGGGGGGGCTCTTCGCCAACAACACGATCCGTGCGGCAAACATGGTTTTCATTTCCGGGGGCAGTGGAATCATTTTCGAGAACAACTCATTTGAAGGAAACCAGCTCACGGCGGGAGGCAACAATATTGCGCTGCATTTCGGGGCTTCATCGTGTCGGCATGTTTATTACGCCCACAACCGCGTTGCGCATATCTATGGCGGCGACCATGAGGCGCTCACCCTCGACGGCCACGGAACAGCCTACATTGGCAAGGTCCGCGAGGTGAGAGGCACGGAAGTCGTCCTGGCATCATCTCCCGTGCTCGGGCCCGACGGCATCCGCGACAACATGGTCTCGATGGATGATACGACTCTCTATGTGCTGTCGGGAAGAGGCGCAGGCCAATACCGCGCGATCGTTTCCTACAGTGACCGGGAGCTGAATATCGACCGTCCCTGGCTGGTTGAGCCGGATGAATCTTCGGTGGTTTCGATCGGCGGGTTCAACGGACGCCACCTCATCATTGGCAACGAGGCCGAGGACGCGGGCACGCTGGTTCAACTCTACCCGCCGAATTGCGAGTGCATCGTGGCGGAAAATCGCGGCATTCATTCCGGTGGAATCAGCAGCCTGAGCAAACTGGGACTCAATGAAAACAGCCGCTTCCAGCGGGTCGAACCGAGCTGGTTCAACCAGTTCCTGGACAACCACACCGTCTGGGGCAATGCCTGGGGCGGCGGAGAGACCGAAATCGACCGCTGGCTGGGCGGGGAAGGTTATCTCAACATCTGGGGCTGGCAGGTGGCGTTTTGGGTGAAGGAAGGGGCCGATCAAGATCGCTCACTCACGCAGGAAGACGTCGCCAAGCTGCTTCATGCATCGCCGGAATCCGTGTCCTGCATCCCGTTGAGCCGGGGTCAGATTGTGAGACGCCACCTCATCGACAACAATAGCTCCATCCGCATCCGCGGGGCCGTCGTGGATGTCTTGGTCGAGAAATGCGTTATCAAAGATTCGCATCGAGGAATCCGCGTGGATAGCCAGCCCCAAAAGAAGCACACGGAAGATTTGGATATGCTCTATTTCGAGCCTGATCCGGAGCCCACGGCTCCGGGGCAGGCGCAGCCATTTCTGTCTCCCAAAGGCGTCCTGTTGCGGAAGAACGAAATGCTCCGCGTCGGCGTTCCCTATTCCGGGACAGCGATCGAGTTTGCGGCGGGCGAAAAAATATGAATCATCCAATCGACCTGCGCGCGGACTACCAAAAGAACCCTCTGGCTTTGGACTCGAACCCGCCGCGCCTCAGTTGGGTGCTGACTTCGAGCGAACGCGGATTCGTTCAAACCGCCTACCAGATTCTGGCGGCGACGAGCCACCAGCAACTCGACCAGGATAAGGGCGATCTGTGGGACAGCGGCAAAGTGTCAGGGAGTGCCACATCCGCGGAATACGGCGGGAAGCCCCTGGGCTCATTCGCGGAGTGTTTCTGGAAAGTCCGCGTGTGGGACGCGCAAGGGGCGGACTCACCGTGGAGCGAGCCCGCTCGCTGGGGTGCCGGCGTCTTGAACCCGTCGGACTGGAAGGCGGAGTGGATTGACTTCAAAACCGATTACAACGCCTCGGAAGCACCCTCTCCCTGGTTCCGGAAAACTTTCGAGCTGACCTCCGAACCGGCCCGCGCGATCGCCTATGTCGGTTCGGCGGGCTATCATGAGCTTTATGTCAATGGCCGGAAAGTGGGCGCGTCGGTTCTCACGCCCGCCGTCTCGGATTTCTCAAAACGCACCCTCTACAACGCTTATGATATCATGCCGTTCCTGGTCAAAGGGCGCAATTGCATTGGCGTATGGGCAGGGCGGGGATGGTTCAATTCAGCGTCGGGGCCGAGAATCCGCCTCCTCTGCCGCGTTCAAACTGGGAATGCAATGATCGAAGCCAGCACCGACGCGACTTGGAGATGTGCGCCAAGTCCCTACACGACTCTCGGAGAATGGCGCTTTGGGCGATTCGGCGGGGAACGCTACGATGCGCGGTTGGACAACCCGGATTGGAGTTGCGCGTCCTTGGACGACTCGCAATGGGCAAGTGCGCAGGTTGCGCCCGCACCCTTTGCCCAATGGTTAAACATGATGCCCATACACGCCTCGGAATGCGAAAAGGCGCAGGGCGCGCCCGCTCCGGTGGCCGCGGCGCAATCGTGCCCGCCCAATCGGATCGGCAAACGGATCCCCGCCGTGGCTTACGAAAAACTCGCTGATGGAAAATTCAGAGTGGATTTTGGAACGGATGTGACCGGGTGGGTTCGCGTCCGATTTCCAAAGCTTGCTACGGGGCAAACCGTGACTCTGACCTGCGCCGACAGCCTGGGCGGGGCCGAAGTCACTCCTAATGGTGTTTACCGCCAGATCGACGAGTTCATCTCCTCCGGAGTGCCCGGGGAGTTCTGTTCCAAATTCAGCTACCACGGGTTCCGCACCGTCACCATTGAGGGGCTTTCAACACCGCCGGAATTGAGCGACACCGAGGCGCTCCTCGTCGAAAGCGACATGGAACCAGGCGGCAGCTTCGAGTGTTCGAACCCTCTCCTCAACCGCATCCACGAGCTGCATGTGTGGACGATCCGCTGCCTGGATCTGGGCGGCTACATCGTCGATTGCCCCACCCGGGAACGCCTGGGCTACGGAGCCGAGGGGCAGGTGATGATCGAGAGCTCCATCTGCAATTTTTGGACTCCCGCGTTTTTCAGCAAGTGGCTGGAAGATTGGCGATTGGCGCAAGACCCCGCCACCGGGGACATCACGCACACGGCTCCTTACCGCTGGGGCGGAGGAGGTCCCGCCTGGGGCGGCATCCTCCCGGTGTTGACCTGGCGGATGTATCTCTATTACGGAGATACGCGACACTTGCGCGAAAACTATGCTGCCATGCAGAAGTATCTCGATTTTTTGGAGACCCGCTGTAAAGATGAAATGATCCCGCCATACGGGAATGAAAAATGGGACTTCCTGGGCGACTGGGTTGCGCCTGGGCGCGGCATGGAAAACGACGGTGCCAACTGGCCGCCTCTGGCCGCCATTTCCCTCTTCAACAGTTGCTACCGGATCTATCTCTGGCAGATCCAGGAAAAAGCCGCCGAGGTTCTTGGCAAGAGCGATGACGCCTCCCTTTACCGCGAAAAAATCTCGAAAATCCGCCCTGCCGTCCATCGAGCTTTCTACGATGAGGAGAAGCAGTTTTATGTTCTCAACGAGCAAAGTTATCTCATGATGCCGCTGCTCATGGGGGCGGTACCGGAAGAACTCGAACCGTCCGTCACCCGCCGTCTGGTGGACAGGATCAAGGTGGACTGCAATAACCACGTGGACACCGGCGTATTAGGCACATGGTTCCTGATCCGCTACCTCATGGAATCCGACCGCAACGATATCCTCTTCGACATCGCCACACAGGAGACGTATCCGAGTTGGGGGTTCATGCTCGCCAAAGGCGCGACGACCGGCTGGGAGCAATGGAACGGGCATGAAAACTGGTCCCACATCCACGCCAGCTTCATTTCGCTGGATAGTTGGTTTTACCAAGGCATCGCCGGGATCCGCCCGGATGAGACGGCCCCGGGATTCAAGAAAATCCTCATCAAGCCGGCCGTCGTAGGCGACCTCACCTGGGCCAAGGCAACCTATCAGTCGGTCCACGGGCCGATCATCAGCAACTGGAAGCGCGACGGCTCCCGACTCACGATGGAGGTCACGATTCCAGCTAACACAAAGGCAGTCATCTATGTGCCGGGAGACAAAGGTTCCATCCAGGAAAGCGGCCAGCCCGCCGACCAAGCGCCAGGAGTCCGATTCCTTCGTTTCGAAGGCGGCTGCACGCTCTACGAGGTCGGATCGGGTTCCTATCGCTTCGAATGCTTGAGGCATGAGCCCTAATGGGACGATGGGGCAGAGCGGGAATGCGTATGAGTGGTTTTCTATTTACTTCTCTTCACTCCATTCTAAAAGCAGAAAGCGATTCGCCTCCTCGATGACACTAATGTTTGATAAACTCACAATCACCGATCATGCGAATGAGCTTTCCCAGTCGGCCTGAACGACAAAACAATATTTCATGAGAAAACCATTCAAACTCCTCGCCCTTGTTCTGTTCTGCTGCTCCCGCTTGGGGGCAGCGCCGATTGTCAGCTATCATTTTGATACGCCCGAGGAGGTTGCGGCGCTCAAGAATCCGAAAGTCGCCTGGACCGGCGAGACCAAAGTCGCCGGGGCCGGTGCAGCCGTCCTCGACGCCGTGAACACCGACGGCGGCGGGTGCGGCTTCGCCCTGCCCAAGGACAAACCCGAGGGCGTGTTGACCTGGTGGGTTTACGACCCCATCTTCGAGCGCGCCAAAGGGTCCACTGGCGTCAGTTGCAGCTTCTCCGGCATCGCCGAGCAGGACGGAAAAAAAGTGGGGAAAACCTACAAGCTCGACGACTTCATCGGCCATTCCTACGGCGGCTGGGCGTTCGGCACCGACCTGCTTAAGGACCGCCACGAGACCTCCGGCATCCGCCACGCCGGCTGGACCCGCTTCGACGTCGTCAACCCGCCCGGCACCGAACCTAAGCAGCTCATCGTTTACATTGACGGCCGCGAGGCCTGCCGCACTCGCGACAAGTTTCACTCCCTCGATAGCCTCGCCATCGGCGATGGTGGCCACGTCTTCGTCAACGTTTCCATCCCCCTCTTCTTCGACGAGATCAGCTACGACGACTCTGCTGCCAGTTTCCGCCCCAGTGCCGTCCAGGCCCTATCCCCGAGCTGGACCACCATCAAGGCTGGCGAGAAGCTCCCCGTCCAGATAGCGCTCGACCCCAAGGGTGCCCGGGCAAATGAGGGCGAAGTCACCGTGAAACTCTACGACGGCGCAGAGCGTGAGCTTTGCCAGGCCAAAGCCGACATCACCTGGGCTAAACAGGGCGACAAGCCCCTGACGGTGGAACTCGCCCCGTCACGCTCCGGCTGGTTCTGGGTCGAGGCCAGCTACTCGGACAAGGGGCTCCCGATGCCCGATGTCGTCCGCTCCCGGGTCGATGCCCAATACCTTGCCCCCGGCTTCGAAAAACCAACCCAAGAGCAAATCGTCTTCGACACGCCATGGGACTTTCTGCCCGCCGTGTCGTCCGAAGCCGTCGCACCCCCTACGGACTGGGGCGAAGCGCAACGCCTCTCCGGTCCCTGGAAGAGGGCGGATCAAACAATGTGTTTTGTTCCCGATGTCACCAACGCCTGGTATCGCCGCACCGTCGAGGTCCCTTCCGGCTGGGCCGGCCGCCGCATCCTGCTGGACGTTTACAATCCGCAGGGCGCGGCACAATACAACCCGCAGGGTGCGATACAGGTCTTCGCTGGCGGCAAGATGGTCGGGAAGATCGTGTGGCCGGGCGGAGTGCTCGACCTGAGCTCCTACGTCCAGGCCGGCAAGCGGCTCGATCTGGCGCTCCTCGTTGGCCCCCACGAATCGCAACAGTTGCGCGGCCTCCGCGGAGAGGTCGCCCTGCGCTGCGAGCCCAAAGGCCCCCGCATCGACAACGTCGCCGTCCGAACCTACATCAAAGGCGGAAAACGCCTCTGGGCCCAGTTCGAATGCGTTAACCTGACGCCCGGCAAGTCCTACACCGTCGAGGCAGCCGCCAGCGCCGCCGGGCAGCTCGACAAAGTTCTGCCCCCTGTGACATTCACGGCCGCCGCCACCACCCAGACCGTCGCCACCGAGGCACCATGGGACGACCCGAAACTCTGGGACATCGGCAAGCCGTTCCTCTACAGCCTCAACGCCAAGCTGGTCGGCCACGACACCATCCGGCCCATCCGCTTCGGCTTCCGCGAACTGCTGACCCAAGGCCACTTGATGACCCTCAACGGCCAACCCCTCTCGCTCTTCGAAATGCAGGGCGGCATACCCGAGACCGCGCTCCACAATTTCGGCACCGTCGGCTACTTGCGCAGCGAGGGCGGCAACTCCGCCTACCGCACTGACGGCTTTCAGAGTTTCCTCGACCCGAAGTTCTTCGACGAAGCCGGCATCGCCCGCCGCATGTATGCCAGCGACGGCTTCACCGGCGAAGCCGCCAACCTGAAACTCATCCAAGAGGGTAAGGAAATGTCCCCGGAATACTGGGCCGCCAAGACCAAGGAGGTCGAGTATTTCATGAAGCGTTTCCGCAACTGCCCAAGCGTCTTGCAGTGGTGTGGTCCGCGATACCCCGGCTGCGACCTGGAGATGAGCCCGCTGCTTCAGGACGGCATCTGGCGCAGGCCCCCCAAGAACGACTTGGAGCGCCGCGCCATCGCCCGATCCGACCGCGAGTATAACCTCATCCACTCCCTCGATCCCACACGCTACCAGGACGAACTCATCACCCATAACAACAATGACACGATCAACTTCCACTTCTACGGCGGCTTCTCGCCCATCCAGGAGATCATTGAACGCAACGAACATTGGCTGAAACACGGCGTCAAGCCGATCTTCATCGACGAGACCATCTCGCCCTTTGGCACTGACTGGACCAACTCCCCCTGGGAAGGCGGGGGCGGCCACACCTCGCCGCGCAAAGTCGACCAGATTGCCGAATGGTGCGCCGTCACCAAGGGAGACGCCGCCTTCAGCCGCGACGCCGACGTGGACGCGGCGCTGAAGGAAGGCGAGAAGAGCGCCCTAAAGATGCTCGACGACGCCGACCAGATCGCCGACCCCCAAAAACGCGCTGTCGCCCAAGGTGTCCGCTCCATCGGCGGTTCCCTCTCCGGTTTCGGATCGAGCAGCGACCGCGTCTGCGACCACGACCGTGCCAAGCTCCGCAACCAGGTCTGGAGGGAACGCATTCGGGAGAACTTCCTCAACTGGCGCGCCGACGGCGTTGCGGGCATGACCCCTTGGCTCGATTCGCGCTCCGTCTCCGACTCCCTCGCTCCGGTGGTGGCCTTCCTTGCCGGCACTCCCGAGAAACGCACCGCCAAAGACCATATCTTTGCCCCCGGCGAAACCTTGCGCCGTTGCGTCCTCGCCCTCAACAACGGCCGCGATCCCGCCAATGTCCGTTGCGCCTGGAAGCTCACTCTTGACGGCAAGACCGTTGCCGACGGCGACGAGTCCTTCGCCATCCCCGGCGGCGGCCAACACCGCCTCCCCATCGAGGTCGCCATCCCCGCCGGCCCCGACCGCCACGGCGAGCTCTCCATGTCCCTCTCCGACGCCGACGGCAAGCCACTCTGCGCCGACAGTTGCCGGATTGACATCCTCGCCCCCCGGCCGATCAAAACAAAAACGTTCGCATTGATCGACCCCGAGGGCGACACCGTTAAAACCCTTGAGAAACTCGGAGCCGACTTCCAGCTCCTGCCGTTCACCGCCGACCTCACGGCCTACGACACCATCGTCTTCGGCCGCCGAGCGTTCGACTATGAACTCCAAGTCCTCCCCGAGGGCCTCGACCTCGGCGCCTTGCTCGCCTTGGGCAAGAACGTTCTCATCCTCGAGCAGTCAGAGAAAACCCTGCGTTCGCGCTTCAAGCTCCGCACCGAGTATGCCTCCCCGCGCGACGCCTACGCCCGCGTGGCCAACTGCCCGCTCTTCGACGGCCTTCCCGACGCCTGCCTGAAGTATTGGCGCGGTGCCGCCACCTTGACCAGCGGCTACGAGGTCGCCCTCCAGAACCTCAGCCCCAGTGAGGGCTGCGGCGGCGGTGCCCGCTACCTCTACACCGGCAACGACGGCAAGCAACGCCATCGCTACATCAAATGGGGCAACACCCATAACGTCGCCACCGTGGTCATTATTAAGCCGGACACCGGAAACTACCGCACGCTGGTGGACTGCGAGTTCGCCCTCAATTACGCCGCCGCCTTGGAGCTGCGGAATGGCCGCGGGACACTCGTCTTCAACCAGCTCGACGTCACCGCCCGCACCCAAAGCGACCCTGCCGCCGAGCGCTACCTGTCGAACCTGCTCAACTTCACCGAAGCCCAGAAGCCCGCCAGTTGGCGTCAGGCCGTCTATCTCGGTGGCGACGCCGAGGCTAAGCTCTTGGAGTCGCTCCGGATCGACTTCAAGAGGATTAAAGACCTCGCCGAGGCTAAGCCCGCCGACGCCCTAATCTTAGGCGGCGACGCCGCTCCGGCCGGGCTGGACGCGTTTGCCAAGGCTGGCGGATTGGTATTCTGCCTGCCCCGCAAAGACTTCGCCTGCCTGCCATTCGTAGTCGATGCCAAACCCAAAGCGGTGAACCACACTGTTCTGGGCAAGGCCGCCGCTGACCCGCTGCTTCTGGGGCTGGGAAACACCGACTTCTATTGGAAAGGTGACGTCCAAATAAACGCCTTGGACAAGGTCGAGGGCGCGGCCCTCCTGTTGGATAGCGGCGTTCTCGCCCGAGTGCCTTGCGGCAAGGGCGAGTTCGTGCTCTGCCAGATCGAGCCGGACATGTTCAACGTGGACAGACGGTTCTGGCTCGACCGTTCCAAACGTTTCAACGAGCGGACGTTGGTGGTCCTGCTCTCGAACTGCGGCGTCGAGATGGCCGCCCCTTATTTCCTGCGCCCGCCGAAAGCCAAGGATGAGCCCGCCGGCACGATCGAACTCGCCGGGGATTGGGAGACCTGCCCTGGGCTGCCCACCCAAGTGACCTGCCCGCCCGACGCTCCCGCTTGGCGCAAGCTTGCCCTGCCAGGAAAGGCTGGCGGCGACAAGGGCACGGTCTGGTATCGGCGGAGCTTCGAGGTTAAGGAACTGCCCGCCGGAGCTAATGCCATCCTCATGTTCGGACGGATCGCCGGCTGCGACCTCACCATGGTCAACGGCACCAAAGTCGGCCAGAGCGACTTGGGCAACCATGTCAACGACGTGGCGGTGGTGACCCGCAGCTACGTCATCCCAGCCGGGCTGCTCAAAGTCGGCAAGAACCAGATCTCCATCCGGGTTGACTTCGACCGCGCTGGCGGGCTCGGCATGCGCGACAGCGACGGCTCCCTCAACCCGCCCATGGTCATCAACTTCTTCAAGCCAGCCGGGGACTTGGCAGCCGCCGTCGAGCCGTTCAGCCTGGAGGGCAAGTGGCAGGGCTGCGCGATCGGCAAGACCGAGCAGCCTTGCCCGCCAGCGAACGACCCCCGATGGCACGACGTCACGGTGCCCGGTCACTACCAGCCCCAACATGCCGACTGGAAAAAACACAACGGCTTCTTCTGGTATCGCAAGAGCTTCACGCTCCCGGCAGCCTTGCCCGCCGGGGCCGAGCCGTTCCTGGTCATGGGCGGGGTGGACGACTGGGATACCACCTGGCTCAACGGGACGAAGATCGGCCACACCGGCCCGGATAACTTCTTCACCTCGCCCTCGGCCTACAACACGCCGCGAAAATACCCCATCCCACCGGATTTGCTTAAGGCCGGGGAGAACGTGATCACCCTGCTGGATGACGACCCGATTAACGACGGCGGCATTGGCTACGGCCCGGTGCAGTTGATCTTCGCCGACCCGGAGAAGATCGCAAAGCGGCTTGTGCTCGCCTCAAATTACCTGAACATGGTCGCTGTCGAGGACGACCCCTATGTCGCACGCCACTGGTAACTTCAGCCCAACGCCTTTGTCTTTCCGGGGAAATCCTGATTCATTGTGTCAAGATAAACCAGCAGCCAACCAACCCGAAATATTAGCACAGCCATGAAAAATGATAACCGCCCCGTGATTTTGTTTGACCCGTTTCCGCGCTCCGTGGAGCAGATTTTTGACGCGCAGACGAAGCAACGGCTGGAGTCGCTCGGCCATGTGATCTGGCATGACGGGTCGCCCGCCACAGATGAGCATCTGGATCGCTACCTGCCCGAAGCGGTTGCCCTCGTCGGGCAATCCCCGCTGAGCAAGGAGCGGCTGGACCGGGCGCCGAACCTCAAAGCTGTTTTCAACGTGGAGAGCAATTTCATGCCGAACATCGACTACATGGAATGCCATCGCCGGGGGATTTATGTCCTCGGGACCGGACCGGTTTTTTCCAAGCCTGTCGCGGAAATGGCGCTCGGCATGGCGCTCTCCTCCGCCCGCCGCATCCACGAGGCCGACGCCGCGATCCGCGCGGGCAGCGAATCGCTCTACGGTGAGGGCGACAACCAGGATTCGATCCTGTTGAGCGGACGGCCGATGGGGGTTGTGGGTTGCGGCAATGTTGGCAGGGCGTTGCTGCCGCTGTTGCGTGCGTTCGGCGGAGAAATCCTGGTCAACGATCCTTGGATTCACCCCAGCGTGTTGAAAGAACTCGGGGTGACGCCGGTTTCCCTGGAGGAATGCTTCACGCGCTCGGCGGTCGTGTTTCTCCTCGCAGCCACGACCACGGAAAATTCCGGAAAGATCGGCGCGAGTTACTTTGAGAGCATGCAGAAGGGCGGGATTGTCGTGCTGGTCAGCCGCGCGGGGATCGTCAATTTTGAGGAGTTGCTCGATGCGGCGCAGTCCGGACAGATCCGTGCCGCCATCGACGTCTGGCCCGAGGAACCGATCCCCGCCGGCCACCGCGCCCGTCGGACACCCAACACCCTTTTGCAGGCGCATCGCGCGGGAAACATTCCTGAAATCTGGCCGTGGATGGGGGAGATGGTTGTGGACGATCTCGAGCAGGTGCTCAAAGGCCTTCCTCCGCAACGATGCCAGCGCGCGCTCTGGGAAACAGTGAACAAAATCAGAAGCAAGCCGTCAGAACAAAAGGGATGATAACAGAGCTCACGGAAAAAAGCAGACAATCATTATAGGCGAGCTTCAGAATGGCAATTATGAAAATGTTCAAACTTGACGGTAAGAAGGCGCTGGTGGTCGGGGGAGGGCAAGGCATCGGACGATGTTTTGCCCTCGCCTTGGCAGAGGCGAATGGCGAGGTCACGATCGCCGACTTCAACGAGAAAACCGGACGAAGCACTGTCAAGGAGATAAATGACGCCGGTGGCAAGGCGCGTTTCGTCAAGGCCGATGCCAACAAGAAAGAGGATCTATCCGCACTAATGTCCGCCATCTCTCCGGCGGGATTGGACATCGCAGTCAACTGCCCGATCATGAAATGGGAGACCGTCCGGGAATATTGCTTGGCCGAGGCCGAGCTCATCAAGCGGAACGGCAGGGGCAAGATCATCAACTTGGCCTCCATGTGCGCGTCGATCGCGAACGTGGGGTGCCTCGATTCCTACAATCAGACCAAAGCCGCTGTGGTGATGCTGACGAAAAGTCTGGCGGTGGAACTGGGGCCGCACAACATCAACGTCAACTGCATCAGCCCGTCCTACACGCTCACCCCGGCCAGGAGGAGGGACAACCCGGACTTCAAGGCCCGCGTGAGGGCGGCAACGCCAATGGGCTGGTACGAGCGTCCGGAGGATCTCTGCGGGACGCTCCTGTTCCTGGCATCCCGGGCTTCGGATTACGTCACCGGCCAGAACATCACGGTTGACGGGGGACATACTTTGAATGTCTGGATGGACCCCATCAAGCGCGCTGCGCCGCCGCTGGTGAGCCCGGAGGAGGAGGTCGTCTCCCTGAAGCACGACCTGGACGTCCTCGGGATCAAGTATGATGAAAACATTGTGGCGCTAAGCTGACAAACCTGAGGAATGGACGGCGCGATGCGAATATCTGTCAAATCTCTGGCTTGCGGGTTCACGATGCCAGCGTTCGGCATGGGGACATGGGGCATGGGCGGCCACATGCAACATGATCCCGCCAACGACGACGCTTCGGATGTCGCGGCATTGAAGGCGGGACTTGATGCCGGTTTGACCCACATTGACACCGCCGAGATTTATGGCGGCGGCCATGCAGAAGAGTTGGTAGGACAGGCGATTGCAGGTCTCAAGCGCGAGGAGTTGTTCATAACCTCGAAAGTCTGGACAAACCACCTCAGCTATGATGGCGTCCGTGTCGCCGCCGAAGGCAGTTTGAGGCGCCTTGGGACCAGCTATCTTGACTTGTATCTTATCCACCATGTCGATGAGCAGGCGTCCTTGGAGGAGACCGTTCGCGGGCTTGATCGCCTCCAGGACGAAGGCGTCATCAAGAACATCGGCGTGAGCAATTTCGCCGTCGAGCGGATGAAACGGGCGCAAGCCTGTTCCAGTCACAAGATTGTGGCAAACCAAGTGCACTACAATCTGGTTTTCCGGGAACCGGAGCTCGGGCTCCTGGAATATTGCCAAAACAGCGGCGTCATGCTGGTGGCTTGGCGTCCGGTGCAGGCAAAAGAAATTCTCCATGCTGAAGGCGGGCCGATGGAAGTCCTCTGTGCCAAATACCTCAAGACCCCGGCGCAAATCGCCATCAACTGGCTGTTGTCCCAACAGAACGTGACGACCATCGCCGCGATGCGTTCAACTGCGCACATCCCGGAGAACATGGCGGCCACGGATTTTTCGATGTCCACTGAAGATATCGAGTTGTTGCGCCGGGAATTCCCCGGACGCCAATTCAAGTCCGACGCGCTCCCATTGAAATAGAAACCGAATAAATCAGGTCTTCACATGGGCTGGCCGGTGCAGGTTAAAATCAGTTCGTCACCTAAACCACAAAACCAACTCCACATAAACCTTCAACTTAATTATTATGTCACGCAACAAAACATTAGTATTACCAACGCCGTCGCAGGCGGCATGGGCGGACGCGGAGATCGGGGCCATCATCCATTACGACGTGCAGGTCTTCGAGCCTTCGTACGAGTTCCGCAAGCGCTGGGGCTACAGCCCGGATCCGAGCGTCTTTAACCCAAAGGATCTGGACACCGACCAGTGGATCGCGGCCGCTAAATCAGCCGGCGCCACCTACGCGGTGCTGGTGGCCAAGCACTGCAGCGGATTCTCGTTGTGGCCGACGGAGGCGCATCCCTACTCGGTGGCTTCCAGCCCGTGGCGCGGCGGCAAGGGCGACATCGTCGGCGACTTCGTCAAGTCCTGTGAGAAATTCGGCCTCAAGCCCGGACTCTACGCCAGCGCGGCGTGCAACGGCTACCTTCGGGTTGACAACCCCGGCAAGCCGGTGATCAACGATCCGGAGTTCCTAAAGAAATACAGCGCATCAGGGGAGATGCAAGGTCGTGTCGGGAGCCAGGGTGGCGGCATCTGGGCCGGGCCGGAGGCTCAAAAACAGTATAACAAGGTGGTCGAAACCCAACTGACAGAACTCTGGAGCAACTACGGCAAGCTTTTTGAGATCTGGTTCGATGGCGGGGTACTCACGCCGGAACAGGGTGGCCCGGACATCGTCCCGATCATGCGCCGCTTGCAGCCGGATGCCGTGGTGTTCGGCGGGCCCAAGGAATGGCCGTCGCTGGCGCGATTCATCGGCAACGAGCGTGGCGAGGCTCCTGATCCTTTTTGGAGCACCACAGGAAATTTGGATGCCTTCGATGGCTCTACGGAGGTCGCCGGCTTGGGCGGCAGCCCCGACGGCCCGGTGTGGGCCTGCGGCGAGGCCGATATGCCCAACCGCGGCCACATCCTGTCTTTCCAAGGCGGGTGGTTCTGGCGCGATGGCGACGACCAGTTTGTCGATTCCCTCGACCACTTGGTCGAATGTTATTTCACCAGCGTGGCGCGCAACTGCAACCTTCTGTTCGGCATGGTGATCGATCCGCGAGGCCTCGTGCCGGAGGTGGACCGCACACGCTTCGCCGAGTTCGGCGAGCGGATCGGCAAGATTTTTTCCGACCAGATCGCCAAGACACAGGGCTCCGGGACAGAGTTCATTCTGGATCTGCCGAGCGGGCAGACGCCCACTGTGCTGGGGTTGATGGAGGATATTATCCTCGGAGAGCGGGTGCGGAAGTTTTCGGTCGAAGCGAAGACGCCAGGCGGTTGGCTTGAGATCTGGCGGGGAACCTGCATCGGCCACAAGCGGCTCGAGCGTTTCGAACCGATCACCGCCTCCGAGTTGCGCCTCCGCATTCTGGAGACCGCGGCCGAGCCCCGGATCCGTGAGTTTAGCGCCTGGGCTGCATCTCCTTCGCTCTTTAGCACTCCCATGAATGTCGTGAAGCGGACCAAGCCGGCGATTCGCCGGGACAACGACGGGATGGTCAGCATCGTCTGTCCCAACCCCAACCTTTCCTTCCGCTACACTTGCGATGGCACGGAGCCGGATGCGGCCTCGGCACTCTATAGCTCCCCATTTCCCTTTCGCGAGGGCGGGGAGGTGAAAACCTTTGGCTTCGTCAACGAGCTGTCTCGTACCGAAACGGTCTGCGCCGCCTTCGGAGTCGACCGGAGCGCATGGAAGGTAATATCGGTCAGCATGAATAGCCCCTTCCCGAACGAGGGGAACGCCGATGTGTCTCACCTGCTGAACGACGATCCCGATTTCTATTGGCACACCTTTCATACTAATAAATCCAAGAGCGCCGCACCGCACGAGGTAGTCTTAGACATGGGCCGGACGCTGAATGTTGGGGCCTTCACCTTCATGCCCCGCGGGCGAGAGGGCACGCCCGACCAGTATGAGTTCCATCTCAGTCCGGACGGCAAGATCTGGACGCTCGCAGCAGCCGGTTGCTTCGAGGGGCTCAACGAGGACACCGGAATGCGGCGGGTCAAGCTGGACACCCCGATGAGCGGGCGCTACCTGCGCTTCGTGGCCAAACACGTCCTTGACGATATTGATTACGTGGTCGTCGCCGGGATCGGTGCTATGGAGGCCAAAGGGTTATCATCATGAGGCAACCAGTAAACTGATATGCAGCAGAATCCACTTGTCACAGTAGACATCCATGCCGACGGATGGATATACCACGGTGGCGAGAACCAATTGCCGGTGGCGTTCACCTGGCCCGTCTTTGAAATTGACGGCCGCCCCACCGCCTCCACCGGGCTCCAATGGTCCGAACCCTCGGAAACCACCCTTGCCAACGAGTGCGTTGAATCCCGCCGTACAAGCCCGATCTCCGAAGGGCTCGACCTGACACTGGTTCTGCGCATCGCTCCCGATTCTCCCGTCGTCCGTTTTCGCTACGAACTCTCCGCCCGACCCGGCATGAAAATGACCCGTTCCCAGGGCGTTGATGCCATCACCTATGGCCGCCTTTCCTTGGCCGGCTACCCGACGGTCACAGAAGTTCGGTTAAGTGAGTTTGTCGAAGTGCATCACTGCTACGAACTCAATGAAGTTCCTGTCGCCGAGCGCGACTTTGAGGCCCGCCAGCAGATCATGGGGCCCATCCTCGCCGCCTCGACCGGCGCTCAATCTCTTGCGCTCGCTTACGAACACGGCTCCACTTGGCCCGACGCATTTCTCGCCTTCGAGCTCTCCCCGGATCGGCAGGTTGTCCTCAAGGCCGTTCACGGCAACACCTTCGACGGTCAGCCCGCCGACCATTTTGCCACCGTCTGGTTCCTCCTCGGAAGCGTAGCGGGAACGCTCGACGACATTGCCACCACCTTCCGGCAATTCCTCCGCGCCCGCCAGGCGCTCAACCAGGAAAGCCGCAAGCCGTATATTTTCTACAACACCTGGAACCACCAGGAGCGGAATAAACATTGGCACGGCAAACCGTATCTTGCCGATATGAATCAGGAGCGGATGCTCCAGGAAATCGAAGCCGCGCATCAGATGGGTATCGACGTCTTTGTGATTGACACCGGTTGGTTCCGCCGCACTGGTGACTGGCAGGTCAACCTTGACCGCTTTCCCGATGGGCTCAAGGGAATCAAACAAGCCTTGGACAAAAATGGGATGAAGCTCGGCCTTTGGTTCGACCGCTCCGCGGGCATTGCCAGCGACGTTCTTCATCGGCACATGGATTGCCGGGTATCCTCGGAAATCGGTGGAGTTTGGTCTGCGGAGACCGTCTGGGAAACCGAACCGGCCTACCGGATGTGCCTTGTCAGCCGCTACTGGGAAGCCTTCGCCGATGAGTTGATCCGGGTGCACGAGGAGCTCGGCGTGAGCTACTTCAAATGGGACGCCATCGATCAATACGGCTGCACCGACCCGAACCATTCTCATGGCTCGGGAGCCAACAGCGAGCAGGAACGCGCCGACAGCTGCGCATTCCAACTGCCGCTCTACCTGGCAAAGATTGTGGAGAAGATTTCGCGCGCCTGCCCGGAAATCATCGTCGATTTCGACGTGACCGAGACCCGCCGCGCCCTCGGGTTGGCATTCCTTTCCGCAGGGAAGTTTTTCCTCATCAACAATGGCCCCTATTGCGCCAGCTACGACCTGCCGAAAGCGGGTTGGCCCAATGGCAACCCCAACCTGTTCTTCCACCCCGGTCCGGCGCGCACATGGATTTGCCGTCAGCCCCTGACCTTCGATAAATGGGTTCCGATGAACCTCTTTCTGACCCACTACCTCCCCGATGACGGTGTCAACTTCCAAGTCAACTGCGTCGCCTCGCTCATCCTGGGCCAGAACGGCATCTGGGGCGACCTCCTCTCGGTTTCTCCCGAAGGTGTCGCAACCCTCCGCACGCTCCTGGACCATTACAAGCGTGTTCGGGACGACATGGCAGCTGCCCACGCAGTCCGGCGCGGACTCATCGGCGGGGCTTCCGAAATTCACGAAAAAATCAATCCCTCCACCGGCCGGGGTGCCGTCGTCCTCTTTGCGACCACACCCGGAACCGTTTGCTACGCGACCGACGCGGCCGTCTGCAACAACCATTGGGCGACCCCCGGCGTCGAAGTCACCGCTTTGCCGGACGGACGCGCAAAAATTGTGGCGACATTCGTTGGCGAACGCAGCGGATATGAGCCTGTCGATCAGGTCGAATGGGCAAAGATCGTCTACTTTGGCACAAGTCCGCAAAATACAGCCGCATGAAAAATCAATCCAACGAGACCTTCACTCACAGCGCAGTTGGCCTTCGCACCGAATACCTTGTCGATCCGCTCGGCATCGACGAGAACAAGCCACGGTTTTCGTGGGTGATGTGCGATCCTCGCCGAGGGGCTTTGCAGACTGGGTTTCAGATGATCGTGCAGGCCGATAAGCAGGTGGTTTGGGATACCGGACGAATCGCTTCCGAGCAATCCAATCAGGTCGAATACCAGGGAACCGAGCTTCAGCCTCGGACTCGCTACGAGTGGAGCGTGCGGATTTGGGATGCGGATGGGAATGCCTCCGACTGGAGCACGGCATGGTTTGAAACCGGCCAGATGGCTGCCGGGGCTTGGAATGCGCCGTGGATTCAAGCCAAACGTGACGACCTCGGCTTTTGCGATCCTGCCGTGCTGGACAAAGTGCTTTCCCTGCCGTTCAAGTCGGCCGACCCGAAAACCGGCGGCGGCTACTGCTATCCTGTTGCCTATCTCCGTACCGGCTTCACGCTGGGCAAGCCGGTGGCTCGGGCCCGGCTCTACGCGACCGCGCTCGGCGCTTATGAGTTCCATTGTAACGGCAAGCGGGTGGGGGATGAAATCCTGGCCCCAGGGTTCACCCAATACGAGAAACGCGTCCAATATCAGACCCATGATGTGACCGCACTTCTTCGTCCAGGGGCCAATGCGCTCGGAGCCTTGCTGGGCAATGGCTGGTATTGCGGCACGATCAGCGGCCAGGAAAAATATGGGCCGCAAGCGCGACTGAGCGCACAGCTTCTCGTCGATTTTGTTGATGGCACGAGCATGGCCGTGAATACCGATGACACGTGGAAATGGAGCCGCGGGCCGATCGCGTTTTCCGATATTTATATGGGCGAGAAATACGATGCCCGCCTGGAACTCGACGGTTGGGCGACCGCAGGATACGACGATTCCGCCTGGGGCGAGACCGAGTCGGTCAAACTGCCTGAGATCGCTGTTGTCGCGCCGCCCGCCGCGCCCCTGCGGCGGATCAGGGAGATCAAGGCCGTGAATATTACCCAGCCAAAACCGGGAGTCTGGGTGGTTGACCTGGGGCAAAACATGGCAGGTTGGGAACGACTGAAGGTCGCAGGGCCCGCCGGGACAGAAATCACGTTGCGTCACGGTGAAATGCTCAACCCCGACGGCACGATCTTTGATAATCTGTGGCACGCGAAAGCGGTTTTCATTGCCATCAAAAAATCCGATGCCGAGGAAACATTTGAGCCGCACTTCACCTATTTCGGCTTCCGTTACGTTCAGATGACCGGGTTCCCTGGAGAGCCGACGTTGGATACAATCACCGGCATTGTGATCAACTCCGATCTGCCCGAGGTGGGGGCCTTTGAATGTTCGGAACCGCTGGTCAACCGGCTCCAGCAGAACATCGTCTGGACCCAGCGCGCCAACTTCCACTCGGTCCCCACCGACTGTCCGCAGCGCTCCGAGCGCTTGGGCTGGGCTGGCGATGCCTTTATCTTCGCGCGCACCGGTTCATTTAACATGGACATCGCGGCGTATTTCACCAAGTGGATGCAGGACATGGACGACGCTCAGGAGGAGAATGGACTCTATTCCGATTGTGCACCAAGGATCCCCGGCTCTTCGCCGAAATTGTCTGCGCCATGGGCGGATGCCGGAATTATCTGCCCCTGGACGATTTACCTTTGCTATGGCGACAAGCGCATCCTGGAACATCGCTACGAGAGGATGCGGCGGTATTTGGAATACCGTTGTGCCGCGAGCGATCATCTGACCTACAACGGATACTCCTGGGGCGATTGGCTGAACGTGGCAAGAAACACGTCCGGTGAATTGCTGGGAACCGCGTTCTTTGCCTATATCACCGGACTATTTTCCAAAATGGCGGACGTGCTTGGAAAGTCCGAAGATGCCCTCAAATACGGGCAGCTTGCCGCGCAAATCCGCGAGCGGTTCAATGAGGAGTTTGTGACAAGGAGCGGCCGCGTTCTTGGTGACACCCAGACGGCCTGGGTGATTGCGTTGCAATTTGACCTACTTTCTCCCGAGCACCGGAAGATTGCGCTCGCATCGTTGGTCGGTGATATCGAACGGCCTCACGGCAACCACACCAGCTGCGGCTTTATCGGTGCCGCGCATATTAACCATGTCTTGTCCGACAACGGCCGCATAGACAAAGCGTACCAGTTGCTCATGCAGAAGACCAATAACTCCTGGCTATACCCGGTGACGCAGGGCGCCACGACGATCTGGGAACGTTGGGACGGCTGGCTCCACGAGAAGTCGTGGCATCGGGGCGCGGGGTTCCATCATGACCATATGAACTCGTTCAACCACTACGCGTTTGGAACGATTGGCGAATGGATCTACCAAAAGGTGGCGGGCATCGATCTCGACAAACATGCCCCCGGATACAAACGCATTCTTATCGCGCCGCAACCGGGCGGCGGGCTGACCTATGCGAAAGGAACCTATGAGTCGATTTATGGCACGATCGCATCCTCCTGGCAGCTCGATGGCGGCTCGCTGGCCTTAGGCGTCACGATTCCGCCGAATACCACGGCGACCATCCGCGTCCCATCTGCTCAAGGCGCACAGGTCACGGAAGGCGGCGTCCCGGCAGGCGTGGCACCCGGCGTGGAATCGCTTGGCTGGGAAAACGGCGCCGCTGTCTATTGCGTGGGAGCTGGCTCCTACCGGTTTGAAACGCCTCAAGCATTCGCCGGGGCACCTGCCCCGTAGAAAAAAACTTGGGCTAGCAGCTCTATTGGCAACCCGGCCTCGCATGCGTCCTACAGGCGGTGGGGGCCCGGGTTCCGCAGCCGCCTGAACTGGCCTGGTGTCGAGCCGGTCTCGCGCCGGAAGGCTCGGGAGAAGTCGTATAGAGAGGTGAATCCGCTCAGGTCGCAGATCCGCTTCATCGGGTAATTGCGCTGAAGGAGGAGCATCTTTGCCTGCTCTATCTTAACGCGCAGAATTTCTTGTTTGAGCGTGCGCCCCAGCACGGCTTTGAATCGACGCTCGAGCGTTCTCCGGCACATCAGCACATGGTCGGCAATATGTGATACCCCAACCCCCTTACAGGCGAGCTGCCCAATAAGCCGTATGGCTTGAACCACGGCAGGATCGGCCACCGCAAGAAAGTCTGTTGATTCACGCGTGACGACTTCAATCGGTGAAAAATGGAGGCATGAGCTGGAGTGTTTGCCACCCTTCATGATCCGCGATAACAGAGAGGCCGCTTCGTAGCCCATCCGCTGGGCATTGGTTTCGATGCTTGAGAGGCTCGGGCTGGATACCGAGCAAATCACGGGGTCGTTGTCGACGCCGAGAACGGCAACTTGGTCCGGCACGGCAATGCCAGCCTGCTGGCAGGCATCCAGCAGCGCCAGCGCTTCCATATCCGCCGCGCACAGTATGCCGACGGGCTTGGGTAGCGATTGGAGCCATGTGATAATTTCTGCCAGCCGGCTGGCTTCGTCCTGCTTGCGGGACGAGCGGTTCGATGGGAGGAACGAATGGCAGGGATGGCCCAAGGCGCGCAGGTAGTCGAGGAAGGCGGCGAGGCGGTCCTGCATCCACCTTTCGTTCCGCATGGCGAAGAAACCCAGGTTGTTGATGTTGCGTTCAAGAAAATGCTCGGCCGCCATCCGGGCAAGCGCCTTCTCGTCCAGAGTAACTTGCGATTTTCCCGTCTTGATGTGGCCATACAGATCCACCATGGGAAGGCCGGAGTCCCTGAGCAGTCGCACCGAGCGCAGGGTATTGAGCCGCGAAATGACTCCGTCAACGCGCATCTGGTTGAGCTCGCGCAGGGAGAGCTCACCGAGGCCCTGCTCGCGGAAAACAAATGACCACTGGCGGTGATCGTGATTGAAACGTCCGATTCCCTCGAGAGTCTGGCGTCCGCAAATGCTCGAGGATTCGACGAGAAGAAGGATGCGCGTTCGTTGAAGGGTTGCTTTCATGAGACGCCTTGCTTGTCGGTATTCAGGGAGCGGTCTGACTTGTTAAGCGCGTTCGGCACGTTGGTTCGTCTGGGGTGGCTGAATTCTCAAGGAGAGTCGAATTTTCTGCGTCGCCCTGTCAATAAAGAAGGTGTCGCAAAATGGTAAATCTATTTCGCATAATGTTGCCCGGGCC
Source organism: Verrucomicrobiia bacterium (assembly GCA_037128135.1). Classification (GTDB taxonomy): domain Bacteria; phylum Verrucomicrobiota; class Verrucomicrobiia; order Chthoniobacterales; family Terrimicrobiaceae; genus QYQL01. The sequence goes on along the minus strand of JBAXXD010000004.1, from coordinate 11,693 downwards.
CGGCTAGGGTTTTTTTAATGAATGAGATCAGACCCCGCCGGAATATGCACCCATTAATTAAGCAGATAACCCTAGAGCCTTTACTGCCCCGCCTCTTTTTTACGGGCTTTGCAAAAGGCGCATTATTACTATTGGGGAGTATGCTGATAACACATTCATCCGTTGCCGTCGGCGTAGATCCGGAAGTTGCGTTCAACTGCCAGTGGGCAGAGCAGGCGTTCGCTAAGCCAACCGATCATTCGACGGGGGATACCCACTTGCCGTTCTCGTTCACATACGGAGGGCAGCAATCGTCGGAGTTTATCAACGATTGGAAACGCGAGGTAAAGGATGAGAAACTCGGCGAGACGACGAATCGCCGGACGCTGACCTTGACGGATCCGGTAACGAGACTTGAAGTCAGAGTTGAGTGTTTGATGTACCAAGACACGGCTGGTGTTGACTGGATCATCCACTTTACAAATAAGGGAAGCAAGGATAGCCCCGTCATTGAACAGGTGAAAGCGGTTGATGCGAGTGTCTCTCTCGGAGAAGGCAATATCGTGCTCCATCGGCTGAACGGTTCCATGTGCCAGGTTGACGATTGGATGCCGTTTGATCAGTCGGTTTCCACAGGAAAACCGATCAATTTTTCGGCTGGCAACGGCAAAGGTAGATCATCCGAAGTCCCGCCCTGGTTCAACGTCGCATCGAGCAATGGTGGCGTGATTACGGCCATCGGCTGGTCTGGGCAGTGGTGTGCCTCGGTAGAGGCTAAGGGCGGCAAGATCCGTATCCAGGCTGGGATGCAGAACCTGCATACCGTGCTCCACCCGGGCGAGAGCATTCGCAGTCCGCGTATCTTGCAGCTCCACTGGCAGGGCGGCGATGTGTTGCGTGCCTATAATCTTTTCCGTCGCACGATGTTCGCGCACATCATGGTGAGGATCGGCGATCAACTCGTGGTGCCGCCGATTGTGCACCTGAGCACGGGCTTCTACGAAGGGAACGACTCCAACGAACAGAATGTGCTTTCACACTTGGAGGCGATTAAGGGCCTGGGATTTGAAATGTTTTGGCTTGATGCTTGGTGGCATGGCCCGAGCGGCTTTCCGAAAAGCATGGGCAACTACGGTTTCCCCATCGAGCGAGTCGAGCCCGCCGACCGGTTCCCCCATGGGCTGAAGGCGATTGGCGATGCTGTGGAAAAAGAGGGGCAAGGCTTTGTGCTGTGGTTTGAGCCTGAACGCGTGGTTCCAGGCACCTTGATCGCCAAAGAGCACCCTGAGTGGGTGATGTTAATCGGCGACAACGACGGAGTTAAAGGCTCTTACAATATTGGAGGTTCTTGTAAAGCATGGGGAGGGTTGTTCAACCTCGGGATCCCCGCCGCGCGCCAATACATGACCGACTATCTTAACGCCGCGATCAAGGCCTACAAGGTCTCGTGCTTTCGCACCGACTACAATATCGATCCTCTCCCGTTCTGGACGTTAATGGATGCCAAGGATCCAAACAGGGCAGGCATGACCGAGGTGCGCTATGTCGAGGGGTTGTACCGGATGTGGGATGATATTCTCAAGGCCAACCCAGGTCTGTTCATCGACAACTGCGCAGGCGGGGGCACGCGGATCGATCTTGAGACTATGTCCCGGTCAATACCGCTCTGGCGGAGCGACAACACTCTCAATATGGACGACAAGAAACCGGCCACCTTCCTGCTGGCGGCGCTTAAGAACCAGGTCATGAGCGCCGGTTTGAACCGCTACGTGCCTTTCAGCACCGTCGGCCAGAAGGGGGCGAGCCCGTATCTTTTCCGGAGCGGGTTCAATGGCGGCATCGCGTTTGGGGAGGATGTGCGCCCCAATGACTATCCGCGCGATCTCTTGAAGCAGGGCATTGCGGAAGGGAAACGGATCCGAAAGTACTGGTTCGGCAACTTCTACCCGTTGCTCGAGGTTACGGCTAGCCCTCGGGATTGGTGCGTCCTGCAATATCATCGTCCCGAAAAGAACGATGGAATGGTCATGGCATTCCGACGCCATGAGTCCCCTTACGGCACCTGCGAAATCCGGCTCCGCGAGATAGACTCCGCGGCTAACTACAGTGTCACCCTCTATCGATCCTATGACCTCGAAAAAACGCTGACGATGCCGGGGACCGCTCTGCAAAAGCTTACGATCGAGATAGGCGGGGTCCCAGGGTCTGTACTCGTTGAATACGCGAAGAAACGATAATTTATTTGTTACCCAAAAAAAACAATAAACGAGACCAGACACCGCAGGAATATGAACACTCATCCAGCAGAGAAAAGAAGCCTGAGCCTGATCACGACACTCGGGATCGCCGGGGCGTTGACAGCGTGCAGTCTGGCACAGAACATCCAGGCCGCCGAGGCGCAATCTCCAAAAAGTGGGATGAAACCGGAAGTTCAACCGACCCCGTTCGGGGAGGCGTGGATGACGCTTCCACGCCCCAAGATTGCGGAACGGATTGAGGCGTGGACGATCGCCACCGACGACACGCGGCTCACGATTGGGGCGACACGCGAGGGGCAACTTGTCGTGTATGAACTGAGCAATCCCTCGGTGGGATGGAATTGGACCAAGGAGCCGTCGGCATTCGACTTGCCGGGCAAGGTTCTGGTGGACAATGTGGAGCAACGTGTCCAATGGAGCTTCCAGGAAGGCGTTTCGGACAAGACAGAAGGCGACAAGATAACCCTGCGCTTTGTCTGCGCCGAGCCGTCGCTAGTGTTGGAATCGACTTGGCAGGCCCGACCGGGTCGTGGGCCGATTCGGCATACGATGTCCATCGCCAACAAATCGGGGAAACGGATTACGTTTTTCGAACAGCCTACGGTTCATCTGAGTCTCGTGCCTGATGAAGTCCCGCTGGCGTTTGGGACGAAGACGACGCAACTGACACTCTGGTCGTTCCACGCAGAAGGAAATCGCGGAGATGAACCCGGTATTTACCGGAATGACATCAGGGAACCGTTCTTACGCAGGATCGACACAATGCCCAACGATTGTAAATTTATCCCCTATGCTGTGTTGGATTCCGGAGGACGCCATGGAGTTTATGTGGGAATCGATTGGAGTTACTGTCGTATTGCCGTGGCAGCGTTAGATCTCGACTCACCCGGCACACCTCCTCGTGGGACTCCCCTTTCTTGGGACACGACCGTACGTGTGCGCGGCGGGGAATACGACAAGTTCAGGCTCGACGTGGCGCCCGGGGCGTCGTTCGAGGTTCCACCGGGTTTCGTTGGCGCGTACAAGGGAGACCTGGACGATGCGGGGAACAGTCTGCGTCGCTATCTGTTCAATTACCAGATGCCGAAAGTGGTGCGTGACGATCCTGCCTACCCGAAAGTGCAATGGAATGCCTTTGGCGCGACAGGTAAGACCCGAAATGGGTGGGATAGCGTTGAACGCAAGTACTACCCGGCCGTAGATGATATGAGGGAGTTGGGGTTCGAGGAAGTGATGCTAGATGTGGGATGGTGGAAGGGTAAAACCCAGGCATTGGAACCAGACTCTGATCCGGAGGACTGGCCTTCAGGCATGGCCAAGGCTGCTGAATATGCGCACAAGGCAGGGATGCGTTTCGGTTTGTATTGGAACAAGGGGGAAAACATGGCAGATCCAATCGGACGTGATCGTCGAATGTCCCACATCAAACGGCTTTACAACGAATACAATGCCGACATATGGCGCTCGGATAACACGGCGGGACCGGTTGTCGATTCCAATTACAAGTCGGTGAAAGGCTTCTATGAGATGCTGGATCAACTCTATCGGGACATTCCCAACTTCCAGTGGGAAAACTGTTCCAGTGGCGGCCAGATCAAGGACTTCGGTGCCATGAAACGCAGCGCGAAGATATTCAGTGGCGATGCGTATACAATTATGGATAACCGGAAAAGATTCTACGGTGGTTCATACATGTTTCCTCCCGTACAACTTATGGGACACCTTACTGACTACGGATGCACGCTTGAGGGGGACGTGGTCTACTGGTTCCGCTCGTGTTCCATGGGGGCGCCAGAGTGGGGCTTTGACGCCCCGAATGGTGGCAATGGAGATAAGCCCTGGAACGACAAGCAGAAGCAGGATGTCAAGAAAGCGGTCGAAACGTACAAGACGCGTATTCGGCCTTTGGTCCGCAATGGCGATCTGTATCACATCCTTCCGCGCCCTGACGGCAAAAACTGGGACGGCGTTCAGTATTATGATCCGTCCACGAAGAAAGGTGTTGTCTATCTCTTCAAGCCAAGTCTCGGGTCCGATACGATCATCATCAAAGTTCGCGGTGTCGAACCTGGCATTCGCTACCGTCTGACCTTTGAAGACGCTTCCAATCCCAACGTGGAAAAAACCGGCGAAGAATTGTCTAAAGGCCTGGAGGTCACGCTCAAGGGCGCGCCAGCGTCGGAATTAATTTTTATCGAAGGGATGCCTAAATGAAGGAGCCATTTTTTATTATTGAGATCGGCTCATGAGCTGCAAACGAAACACCATGTTCGCCGTTGATTACCGTGCGTTGGTGTCCAGCAGCGATATTCTGTATCGCTCGCCCGCGGCAACGCCCGACGAGGGCCAGCCCATCGGCAACGGCCGTATGGGCACGCTCGTATGGACGACGCCGGAGGCGATTCACTTCCAGATCAACCGCAGCGATGTCTTCGCCGTGGACAGTTCCCATGGCGGTCCCTACGGAGGACCCACCGATTACTGCGGAGCCTGCGCGCAGGTCACGGTCGAAGTTGGCGCCGCTGTCTTCGCTCCCTCCGAAACGTTTGCGCAGCGGCTATCGCTCTATGATGCGGCGACCTCCATCTGCGGCGCCGGGGTCGACGTAACGTGCTTCATCGCTTCCGACCGGGACGTGCTGGTCGTGGAGATCGACGACCGGCGTCCAAGCCCTCCGCCGCTCAGGGTCAGGGTGATCATGTGGCGCGCGCCGGAGGTGCTCACGGGCGAGCATGCGGCGCGCCTGGCGTTCCAGGATGAGGACGCGCGGATCCTCCTGCAGCAGCATTTCGAGGAGCGGAATTACCGATGTGCATCGGCCGTGGCCGCGCAGATTGTCGGGCGCCCGGCAACTCTGGAAAACGGTGACGAGCGGACGCGGACGCTCGTCGCGCCTGGCTGCGCAGGACGAACTGTCGTGCTGGTCGCCAGCGCGGCAGACAGGTCGCCGCGAGAGAGAACCGCCGACACCGCAGTGCGCTTGCTCGAGGAGGCAGCCGGCCAGACCGTTGAGAGCCTGCACCAACATCACGCAAGCTGGTGGCACGCATTGTGGTCCCGGACCTTTATACAGCTTCACAGTCCCGACGGGATCGCGGAATTCATGGAGCGCATCCGTAACTTGAACCTTTACTGCATGGCCGCAACCTCGCGCGGACTGCTCCCTCCCAAATTCAACGGGATGCTCTTTTTGACCGAAGGCGACCGGCGGGCGTGGGGTTCGCAGTTCTGGCTGTGGAACACCGACCTCATGTACTATCCGCTTTTCGCGGCCGATGCCGACGATCTCATGGAGCCTTACTTCGACATGTACTGGCGCATGCTGTCTGCCTGTGAGGCGGCGGCAAAACAGCGGTGGGGCTTGAAGGGGGCCTTCTACCCCGAAACGATGCCGTTCGACGGACCCCGGGGCTTGCCCGATGATATTGCACAGGAGTTTCAGGATGTCATTCTTGGCCGTAAGCCGGACACGGAGTTTTTACCCCGGGCGCGGGAATGTGGGCAGTTCTGCAGCCAACTTAGCACTCTCTCCAAACCGCGTCCTCCAGAGACAACCCCGGATTGGGGACGCTCACAAGCCGGTCGATACAGTTGGGTGAGCCACATCGTTACCGGTGCCTTGGAACTCGGTCAGCAGTTTTGGTGGCGTTATCGGTACACCGGCGACCTCGCATGGCTGAGGGATCGCGCCTATCCGATGCTCAAAGCCGGCATGGAATTCTATCGCTCGCTGGCCAAGAGAGAGGCCGACGGGCACTATCACCTTTATCCCACGAACGCACGCGAGCGCTTCTGGGGCGTGCGCGACAGCATCGTCGACCTTGCCGCTCTTCGTGGCGCCGGCCCCCTGGCGATCAAAGCGGCGGAAATGTTGGGACTGGATGAGGATCTGCGCGGAAAGTGGCGGGAACTGCTGGATAACCTCACCCCATATCCGATGGGCTCGGAACCCAATGCAAAAGCGTTAACCGGCGGCGTGCTGGCCAACGACGTCTGGGCAGCGGCCCGGCTGGGTGATGTGGATGACAGCCGCAATGGCGAGGACGTCTGGGCCTCGCCGCTGTTTCCCTTCGAGCATGTGACCCTGGCGTCGGAAGACGCCGGCCTGCTGGCACAAGTTGCGCGCGTCTGCAGCCTGCTGGGCTACGAGGGGGGCGGCTGGTCGCGTGCGCCCATCCGTGTGGCGCGGGCAGGAGATGCAGCGCACTTACCGATCGCCCTGGCGACCATGTACGCCAACACGCCGGGCCAGCTTCCAAGCGGCCTCAGCAGCCACGAAGGTCCGCAGGGGCACGGAGTCGAGCATCTGGCCTCCATTGCCACCGGATTGCAGGATGCGCTGATGCAGTCGCTGTCGTCCCGGCCCGGCGAGCCGGAGCTGATTCTGCTCTTCCCCGCCTGGCCGTGCGAATGGGACGGGGCCTTCTGCCTCCTGGCACGCGGCGGATTCCTCGTGACCAGCGAACGGCGCGGCGGGTCTATTCGGTTTGTGCAGATTGATTCCCGCGCTGGGGAAACATGCCGCATCCGCAACCCGTGGAATCACCCCTGCATCCTCGTCGACTCGGATGGCGGTCGTTTCGAGCTGAGCGGTCCGGTGATCCAGTTCGCCACGCGCGCACATGGCCGCTACCTCGTCTACCCTGCCACCCAGCCGGAACCGCAGCCGGAACGCTTGGCCGTGCAGCCATTGGCCAAGCCCGATGGCTTTCGCTTCACGATGCCCGACGGCCGAACGCTGGAAGGACGGATTGGCAAGCAGAGCTGATCGCTCGCCGGGGAAAAATCATCTTTCTAAAAGGACCGACAACAAAACGAACCGCCGACCTGAATGGCATGAGGCTCAGCATCGCGATGCAGGGGGGGGATTTCGCCGGTCGCGGGATCAAAAATTCTCTCAGTCACAGGAATCGATTTTGGACATATATTCTTGTGAAAGTTTTTGACAAACGATTCGATGTTGAATAGTCGTCAGCTGCCCAGACGGTTTCGTTGCCCTGCCAATCGCCTTTCAACCCCCTCTCGAAAACCTATGAACGCGCCTTTGTATGGGTATCAAGCTTTGCCATCCTGGTGTTTGACCCGAGAAACTCCGACATCAACCAATTGAAGCCCAAACCGCCCCGGAGAAAAATTGCAATGAAATCGCTATCCTTGAGTGAATTATGAAAAAACTGCTGGCCCTTCTCTTCCTTGCTCCCCTGGCCCTTTTCGGCAAGGTCAGTTTCGTTCCCGATCCGGTTCCTCCGTTCCAGGCCAGTGCCGGCAAGCGGGTCGCCGCCGAATTTAAAGATTCCTCCTTCAAGACACCGGAGGGAAACATCCCGCTCTATTCGCTTGTGTTTGGAAACAAGCGAGTGGGCATCAAAGAGAGCCGGGATGTCTCCAAGCGCCAGGACAACATTGTGAGCGTTATCATCGAAAACCGTGAGGTTCTCGCCTTTTCATTCTGGGGCAGCTATAAAGATCTCGGTTTCGGTTATCCTTTCAAGACCAAAGAAGGCACGGTTCCTCAGCTCACCTCGGATCCCCAAAACAAGAGCATCACTTATTCCAAGGAATATTTGCTCCCTGACGCTACAAGCGCGAAATTCACCTTCACGTTGAAGGCTCTTGATGACGGACGCGCTGAGCTTTCCTGGGATTGCTCCGGGCCCGAAGGGGTCGGTCCGTGGCCCACGTTCACTGGCAACTACCGCGAGGTCGGGATCGAGATCGATGGAAACGCTGTCGATTTTCCTGATCTCTCGGTGTTCACTGGCGAGCGTTACCAGCAGGTTCCAGTCGGGAGTGGGACCGCAACCAAAATCGTCTATGCGCCGGAAACCCCGCTCAAGAGTTTCGCCATTGAGCTTCCCGCCCCAACCGCCTACAGCCTGACCGAGTTTGGCGGCAAGGATTTGCGGTGCTCGCTTGCAGGGAGCCGCAAAGGAAGCCTCATCATTGATCTTGGTCTTTCGTCCACGCTTGACGCCTCGGGGCCAGCGCCGATCGCAGGAATTGACTTCTGGGGGAACGACGCTGTGGATGTTCCCGCCCCCAGCTCGCGAAATATCCTGCCGAACCCCAGCTTCGAACAGGGCCTGCGCTACTGGCGTTGGTGGGGGGGCGGCGCCAGCTACAAGCCGGTCGAGACCCCGGTCTATTCGGTCGTGGACGGCGGCCATTTTGGCGGCAAAGCGCTCGCCGTGCGGGCCTACTCGGGCGCGCAGGTAGCACAGAGTATGCCGTTCGCTGTCGAGAACGGTAAGACTTATACGGTCAGCTTCTACGCCAAGGCGGAAAAGCCCGGCACGAACGTGATGGTGGGCGTCTCCAGCGCGATGGGCGGGAGCAAGCTCACCTGGCAGACTGCCCAAGCCACCCACCACAAGCTGACCACCACCGATTGGGAGCGGAAATCGTTCACGTTCACGTCCGACACCCGCGGGATCTGCCTTCAAATCGCAGGCAGTCAACCGGTTTTTATCGACGGAATCCAGGTGGAGGAGGGGACTCAGCCGACCGAATTCGTCGCCCCGCCGGTCGAAGCCGCCTTCGCCTGCTCGGACCCGCATAACGTGGTGGAATCCGGGAAGGCAATCGATGGAAAGCTCATCCTATCGGGAAGCCCAGGAGCCAAAGGCAACGTCGCAATCACTGTCCGCGACTTCTACCGGCGCGATGTCCTGAACGTGAAATTAAGTTACACGCTTGATGAGAAGGGTTCCTCGACCTTGAATCTGCCTTTGGACAAAGCGGCGCTGGGCAAAGGGATCTTTGTGGTGAAGGCTGAGCTCCAACCGGCGGGAGCTCAGGCGCGTACGGACTATTACCGGTTTGCTGTCCTGAAATCGCTGGATAACACCCACCCGACGGCTACGCTTTTTGGAAACTCCCTCAACTGGAGAATCACCGAAGGCGATGCCATCGCGAAGCTCTACACGCGCTATGGATGGGGTTATGACACTTGCTACGGAGGGAAAAAGGAGGAGGCCGAGTTCCTTGACAAATACCATATCGCCCATGGGCCCAGCTTGATCACTTACAACTTCGATGGGTTCGGCCATATCAAGGATCAGGAACTGATCAAAAAGTTCAAGAAGGCGGTCTGGCTGACCAATCCGCTCACCGATGAGGATTTGAAGTTTATTGAAGAGACCGTCTACGACACCGTGATGGCCAACCTCTGGTGCAAATCCTGGGCGCTTTCCACGGAGTCCGAGGGCGAGAGCGACTTCATTCGCGCCCGCAACTTTGACGAATATGCCAAGGTCTTGATCGCATTCCATCAAGGGGTCAAACGTGCGAAGCCCGACGCCATTGTTTACCCGGACGGCGGCACTTCCGGTTTCAGCGACTCGCGAGGGCTGGTCGAGATGACCGGCTACATGGCTTCGACCCGCGGGAAGGTCAAATGGGATGCCATGGCCGTGCATCCCTACGGCGGTCTGGACGGAGTCAGAGGCACCAATGATCTGGATGCCTGCATGAGGATGCTTGTCGATACGATGAAGAATAACGGCTACGGCCCCGAGACTCCGATCCATATTGACGAGTGCTTCAACGCGACGCCGACGAAGATCCCGGAATGGGGCGATATCGGCAGCAACGACAACTACAGCGCGGGGCTCCCAAGCTACGATTCCGGCTGGGCGGAGTTCGTCCAGGCTTCCTGTGTGGCGCGCACCTACCTTATGTGCATGAAATACTGGCCCCAGCTGAATCGTGTGAACATCTGGTGCTCAACCTTCCCTGTGGTTGATCAATACTTAACACCCGCTGCCTTCTGCCTGATTCCCAATATCCTCGGAAACCTTTTCCCCAATCCGAAATTCCAGGCCGATATCCGCCCGGCAGCAGGGATTCGCGGATACGCCTTTGACGATGAAAATGGGAACTGCACGGTTGCCCTCTGGTGCGCCATGGACCGCGTGGACGAGGGCTTTGAGAAAGGCCCGGCGATTGGTGTTCATTTCGGGGATGTCAACCCGAAGGTCATCGACCTGATGGGCAACCCGCGTTCGCTTCCGAAGGCCAAGAACGGGATGACGCCCTTGCAGCTCAGCCCCGCCCCGCTCTTCCTGCGTGTCGATAAAAAGCAGGCCGACTCGCTGGTCGCCGCGCTTTCCAAAGCCGAGGTCTCGGGCGTCGGAAGCTCGCTGCGCCTGAGCGTCAAGCCGGTGCTCGGTGGCAAGGTCGAGGCGAAGCTGGAAAACCTCACTGCCAACCCGCTGAAAGGAAAGCTTCTTATGAAGGATGCCACCGTGCCGTTTGAAGTCGCTCCCATGAGCTCGGCCCTGGAAGAGCTGCCATTCAAACTCAACGCGGCTCCGGGAACGATCGAGCCTTGGAAACAGACGATCGGCGTCGAGTTCGTCAATGGCAAACGCGACCTCGTCAAGTGGGATATGAGCAGCTTTACCGTCCCGCACACCGCCGCGCCGTTGCCGCTCGATCCCGACAACAAAGCCTGGGATGCCATCCCGGCGATCCCAGTGAGCAATTGGATGGTCAAGGACACTGGCGGGCTGACGCCGCCCCGCTTTGGCTATCCGGGCGACCTTGACGCGAAGTTCCAGATCGCATGGGACAAGGATAACCTCTACGTCCGCGTGACCGGCGTGGACGACAAATTCGTGGCGCTGCCGCAGGAGAAATGGAGCAATCGAGCAATCTGGCAGAACGACGGTTGCGTGGAACTTTACCTCGATACGATCGCCGGCGGACGCGCCAACCTGACCCAAGGCTACGACCAATACGACTACCGCTACGACTTCGCTCCTGCCGATGGGAGCGCTGTGAGCGGCCCCGGGTCGGTCTATCGCCTGCAAGAAGTCAACTGCCAGTTGGCGGGCGGCATGTCGATGCCGACCAAGGAGCAGGCGGCCAAGGGCATCAAATGCGAGTATCGGCGCAACGGCGGCACCTACAGCTACGTCATGATCCTGCCTCAGCTCTACCTCGAGCCGCTGCACCTTGAAAAAGGATGGCGCGCGGGATGCGCGCTCTTCATTCACGACAAGGACGCGGGTCATAACGGCAATCCCGACAGCCCCGAAAAAGGAGTCTCGATCTCGACGAAAAAAGGCATCTCGCCCAATATGCGTCCCGACCTCTGGCCGATCATGGTCCTTGGCGAATAGACTGAAAGCACCATGAAGCGAAGCGCTCAATAGACCTGAACAGCCACAAAAAAGAACATGATAAAAGCAAACATGCAGATGGCTGCCGTCTTGCTATCCTCAACCCTGGCCCTGCCGCTCAAAGCGGAAACGCTCAACTACCACTTCGACTCGCCGGAGGAGATCCGGCAGTTCAATCCGCAATGCAAAGATCCCTCGGCGTTGTTGGAGACGGCGAAGCCCGCCGCAGGGGCGGGGGCTTTAAAAGTTCCCACCAGCTTCAGTGCCAGCTTCCCCAAGGGGTGCATGACGGCAGAATTATAAAGAACAGATACAAGGGAGATTTTTCTTG